>DASZWE010000739.1:0-14592 GCA_035546735.1 Puia sp. | reverse complement strand
AAGATATATGTAGGCAAGCTGCCGTATGGAGAATATACTCCCCAGGAGACGATCCATGCCCTCATAAAGGAAAAGGCTTTTACCGCGGGCAGGGTCATCCGGCTAAAAGGCGGCGATCCCTTCATTTTTGGACGGGGCTTTGAAGAAGTGCTATTTGCCCGTGCACAAGGCATCGCCGTATCCTATATCCCGGGTATCAGCAGCATGCAGGCGGCAGGGCTCTCGGCCATCCCCCTTACACACCGCCATCTCAGCGAAAGCATATGGGTGATCACAGGAACAAAGAAAGATGGCGAATTATCCAACGACCTGCGGCTCGCCATGAAAAGCACGGCCACGATCGTGATCTATATGGGTATGAAAAAGCTGAAGGAAATAGCCGCTATCTATAAAGAAGAAGGTATGAGCGCAACCCCGGCAGCCATTATCCACCATGCCAGCCTGCCGGAAGAAAAAATGGCGCGTGGCACAGTGGAGCAACTACCCGTCATGGCGGCGGAACACCAGCTGACACATCCGTCCATTATTATTATCGGGGAAGTAGTGGGACTGGGCAGGGATATAACATTACAGGCTATAAGCACCCTTCCGTCGGGCACCCATAGCCTGCAGTATGAATCTTATGTCTGGCCCTCGGCCGACGAGCCTGTGGCTCGTCCTGCTATCTGAGTTAATTATTTGAACGCCTTTGCATCGGCCAGGAACTTAGCCAGCCCGATGTCCGTAAGGGGATGCTTCAAAAGACCCAGGATCGGCTCCAGCGGGGAAGTAACCACATCGGCTCCCGCCTCAGCGCACTTTACAATATGCAAAGGACTGCGTATGCTGGCTGCCAGGATCTCCGTCTCATAACCCTGTACAGCATATATCTGGGCGATCTGCGCGATAAGCTCTACGCCATCCCAGTTGCTGTCATCGATGCGACCGATGAAAGGAGATACATAATTGGCGCCCGCCTTGGCTGCCAGGATCGCCTGCCCTGCGGAAAACACCAGCGTACAGTTGGTCTTGATGCCATTGTCGGAAAACCATTTCAACGCCTTGATACCCTCTTTGATCATGGGCACTTTTACTACGATGTTCGGGTGGATAGCAGCCAGCTTCTTTCCTTCTTCAATGATGTCCTTGAATTCAGTAGATACCACTTCCGCGCTTACATCTCCATCTACCAGTTCTGCGATCGTCTTGTAATGGTTGGTAACGGCTGCATCGCCCTTGATACCCACCTTCGCCATCAGGGAAGGATTGGTAGTTACCCCATCTAAAATGCCTAAGTCGTTTGCTTCTTTGATTTGTGCCAGGTCGGCAGTATCAATGAAAAATTTCATGGTTTTAAATTTATCTTTTACGGGAGTATTGGGAGGCAGATCAAAGATCTGCCAAATAAAAAAAGGCAAGTTACTTACATCGCACCGCTGCGACCACTTACCCTTGCTGCCTTCCGGCCCTGGGGGGGTTCAGCGGGAGCTGGTCGTATAAGACTTGCCGGGCACAAAGATACAGATAAACAGCTTTCCTTCATTTAAATTTTTTCTAATTTTTTAGACACCGGGGTGCTGGAAGGGGTGCCCAAGCGTCACCGGAAAACATTGAGGCTGCTGACAGTCGTGCTCCCTACCAGCTCATCGGCCCTTGCTCCCAGCGCCCTGTAGTACATAAGTATCGTATATTCATTTTCCGTCTCGATATGGTTGCCTTCCGTAAATTCAAAAGAAGGCTTACGGTCAGGGTCCGCCCTGTCCACGGTGACATAAGCATAGCTGTAGTATCCCTGCTTCATCTGGAAGGACAGCTCATATCTACCCTTCTCCGCATTGAATACCATCCGGGTGCTGTCGTTGAGACCGCCGCCTGTGAACTGGGCCAGCAGATATACATCCTTGTCGGGCCAGGGAGAATGGTCCGGCGGCGTGAAATTGAAATGCACCGTAGCATAGTCCGTTTGAAAATAAGGGTTGATGCTCTCCGTGGTCTGTATAAAATAAAAACCATCATAATCCTTATAGAACAAATAAGGCTGACGGCTTCTGTCGCCGTCCGGACGTAAGAATACTTCCGTGGACGTTTTGCCATAGATGACATTCTGGACCCTGTCGCTCTGGTACCGGAAGCTTTGCAGGTCCAGCCACCGCCACTCGCTGCCGCCGGGGAACACAATGCCGTCGGCATTGTTGTAGTCCAGGCTGTTGTTCACATAAAAAGTAGGTTTGATATCCCGGATGGCATTGTCCCACCGACGGTTTTGCAGGATCACGACCTTGATCTGGTCCAGCGCATTGTTAGGATTCAGGCCGGCGACATTTGCCTTGAAGACGAGGCGTTGATGGCTATGTGCAATATTGGGATCGTAGGGCTGCAGGATCTCGGCCCCGATCGTGATCTTCCTATCCACCACCAGCATGCGGCGGGTAAAGGCGAGCTTGGAAGTGTCCGCATCCAGAAAGACCTTGACCAGGTAATTGCCCGAGTGAATGGGCAGACAGTTGGGGTCGGGCAGGACGGCCTGGTAATGGGTATAATGCGTCAGCGCCACCGAGGACACCTGGTAGCTGGATATCCTCACCTGCGAAAAACCCCGCATATAGTCAAATTCGCTGACAACAGCGGGGGTCCAGTCGGCATTGCACAGTTGATAGGTATAATAATAATTCTTTACGTCTCCATCCACATCGTCAAAATGAAGCTCCAGCTGGTCATTGCCATTGAGGTGGAGAACAGGATAGCCAAGCTGGTTGCCGGCCTTGTACAGCTGTGGCGTTCGGATATTCGGGGCGTAGATGGAATCCGGCGCCTGGGCCGCCGCGGACAGGACCGCCATGCTGCCTGCAAAAAACAACAAAAGGAACTTCATGGGAAAAGAATTGCTTGACAATGTAGCGAAAACTTTTATAGTTTTGGCCACTAAACTAAGGATGACTTGAATGTAGCAGCTTTTATCGCCCGGCGTGTGGCTTTCAACCGGGAACGATCATTTTCCCGATTCATTATCCGGCTGGCGATAACGGCTACGGCTATCAGCATAGCAGCTATGTTGCTGACCTTTGCCTTTACAAAGGGTTTTCAATATACGGTGGGCCAAAAGGTATTTAGTCTCTGGGGCCATATCCGTGTCCAATATGCCACCCCCAACCGGGCAGCCATTTCCGAAGACCTGCCGGCGCCCGAAAACGATACGGTATTACGTGTCCTGCGTGCCGACCAGGATGTAAAAAGCATTGGCGCTTATGCGATCAAGAATGCCGTCCTTCGCAGCAGCGAGGGCATCCAGGGCATATTGCTGAAGGGTGTACAAAAGGGCTACGATTTCAGTAACATGAATGAGTTCCTGAAGAGCGGACGCTGGCTGCACTGGCCCGACAGCGGCTACAGCAGCGAGATCAATATCTCCTCCTATATGGCCGACCAGCTGCGGCTAAAGGTCGGTGACAAGGTCCTGATCTATTTTATCCAGCCCCAGGGTTCACCACGGGTGAGGCAGCTGACGGTGGCCGGCATCTTTAAGATAGGCATCGAGGATTTCGACAAGCTGGTAGCCATCGGAGACCTGAAGCTGATCCAGCGATTGAACAACTGGGCACCGGATGAGATCAGCGGATATGAGGTCTTTATCAAGGACTATCGAAAGGCCGATACGGTGAGCTCCCGGCTGTACGACAAGCTGCCTGTCGCCTGGAGCAGCCGCACCATTACGGATATCACGCCCAATATCTTCGACTGGCTGAACCTGCAGGACGTCACCATCCTCATCGTGCTGATCATTATGACAGTTATCGCCACGCTGAACCTCGTCACCTGTCTGATAATTTTGGTGCTGGAACGTACCCGTATGATCGGCATCCTGAAAGCCATTGGCGCTCCTACCGCCTCGGTACAAAGAATATTCCTCTACCAGGGTGCGATCATTACGCTCCTTGGAATGGTCTTCGGCAATGCCTTCGCGCTCCTGCTCTATTGGCTGCAGGATAAATATGGCTTTATCACGATGCCGGAAGATGCTTATTTTATCTCCAAGGCGATAGGAAAGTTGGAATGGTGGCATCTGGTGGTGGTGAATGGAGGGACTTTTCTTATCAGCTTCCTCATACTCATGATCCCCACGCTGGTGGTCCGGAAAATGCAGCCGGCCAGGGCCATCCAGTTCCGCTGACCTGGCTTAAAGCGCACAGCTCACATGCCCTGTCCTATCAGGTGGGACAATATGATCCCCGTAGCGACAGCCGCATTCAACGATTCGGCCCGTCCGATCCTGGGTATGGTGACAGGATGGGTAGCCCGACGTAGCAGCTCTCCCCGGATGCCCCTGGATTCGTTTCCAATGATGATCCACCCTTTCCGGACAGCGGCCTGCTCATAAATGTTTTTCCCTTCCAGTACGGCGGCATAAACAGGCAGTTCCGGAAAACGATCCATTAACGCTATGGGTTCTTCATATATTACCTGCACCCGGCCGATGCTGCCCATCGTGGATTGGATGGTCTTGGGATTGAAGACATCGGCGCTGTCCGGCGTACATACCAGCCTGCGGATGCCGAACCAGTCCGCGATCCGGACAATGGTACCGAGATTGCCCGGGTCCTGGATACCATCCAGCACCAGGCTGACGCCGTCCTCAAACCGTGGCTCCGCAAAGACGGGTTTCCTGAATACGGCCAGCACCTGGTTAGGGGTGGATAAGAAAGATACCCGTTGCAATTCACTCTCCCTGACCTCGATAAACGGGATACCCGCCTCCCGGAAAGAAGCAACCCCCACCAGGGTCATTAACTCCAGGTTGGACGCGGCCAACAGCTCCTTTACCATCTTCGGCCCTTCCACCACAAAAGCCCCCTCCTGATCACGGAATTTTTTCTGGCCTAAACTTTGAATATATTTGACCTGCGATTTTGCAAGCATTGCTTTTCGTTTACAAAAGTTGACCCCTATCGGGTTTGTTTAATTTCTTTATGGGATACCGTCGGCAAGTGAGTGTTTCTCTCCTTTACCTATTGATTGCACTGTCGGCGTCTCTTTTCCTGTGCTCCTGTTCCGGATTCCATCATATCACCGGCTACCAGTATGGAAAGCCCTTCGTTTATCGTACAAATATAAAAGTAGAAGGGGATATCCCCCGCAGCGAAAAAAAAGACCTGGCGCTGCGTCTCTCGAATCAGCTGGACGACAGCCTCCGTACACAGGAGACCTCCATAGCCGGCGTCTATACCAGGATCGTCAATCCCCCTGTCTATGATTCGAACAACATGCGCCGCAGCATCGACTTCATGGTCGTCCTGCTGAACGCTTCAGGGTATTTTACGCCGGTGATAAAGGATACGGTGCGCATCGATACGGTCCGTAAAAAGAATAACATCAAGGATCAGTACCGGGTGAGCATCGACTTCAGCGTATGGCCGGGCAAGCAAATGCGCCTCGACTCCATCGGGTTTGACCTGCATACTCCAACCCTGCAGGCGCTGGCCCTGGAAACCAAAGGACAGTCCCTGCTCAAAAAAGGAACGCCCTACTCGAACAAGCTGATCTCGGACGAGCGGGACAGACTGGTCACGCTTTTTCACGAGAATGGATATTACAAATTCACGAAGGATGATCTTGTCGCCGTCATCGATACGGTGGTAGCCGCCCTTATCGATCCGACCCTGGACCCTTTCGAACAGGCGGCCTTGCTGGAAAAGCTCCGGAAAAAAAGAGAGAATCCCACAATCAATGTGGTCATGGAGCAGCGCCCTTCCAGGGACTCCACTCACACCCGTCAATATTACATAGGCAATGTCACCGTATATCCGGACCTGCTCATGCTGGAGGATACGGCCACCCTCAGCAATGTCGATACTACCACGGCCCGGGGGCTTACCCTCATTTCCCTTACGGATAAGTTCAAACCTTCCTTTGTCGCGGGCAATGTATTCCTGCGGCCGGGGCGCATGTACCGGCAGTCCAGCGCCGACAGGACCTTCAATCGCTTCAGCCAGATGAGCGCCTGGCAGCAGGTGGCCATCAACTTTACTCCTTCCACCCATGCGGACTCCCTGCTGGATGCCACGCTGCGCCTTTATCCCAACAAAAAACAGCACCTGCAGGTGGGCGTGGAAGCCAGCCGCAATACAGCAGATATCATCACGGTCGGTAATCTCTTCGGTATTGGCGTCAACTTCGCCCTGCAGAACCGGAATACCTTTCGCCAGTCCGTGCTCTCCACCACCAATCTGCGGACAGGGGTAGAGCTGGGCGACGACTTTATACAGACCACCCAGGTCAGCATGGCCCATACCATCTCCTTCCCCCGGCTGATAGCGCCCAGGTTCTTTAAACGAATGCTCGTCCGCAGACAGAACGAGGGACGGCTGGACAGCCTGCGTTCGGTGCTCAATTTCAACGCTTCCTATACGGACAGAAGACAGCTCTTTACTGCTCAATCTTTAAATGCATCCTGGGGATACCAGTGGACAAGCGGCAATCGCTCCTTTATCCTGAACTTTCCAAATATCGAGTATACCAAGCTGTACAAGCAGGACAGCTTTCAAACGCTGCTGGACAGCTTCCCTTCCCTGAACCTGGCCTTCCGGAGCGGTCTGGTCGTCGGGATACAGTTCATCTACAACTCCGTTAAGAAAAAAGGCATCCATACCAATTTCCTGCGCATCAGTGCAGAAGAGAGCGGCGCCATGCTTGGATTCATACAGCAGCTGGATAAAGGGGATCTCTGGCGATTTATCAAAGGCGAGGTAGAGTTCAGCCATCACATAGATTTCAAACGCACGGAGCTGGCCATGCGTGCCTATGCAGGAGGAGGCATAGCCTATGGCAAGGCGGGCAACGGCTATGAGGAGACGCTGCCATTTTATAAGGCCTTCTTTGCCGGCGGCCCCAACAGTATGCGGGGCTGGCAGATCCGGCAGCTGGGATTAGGTTCCTCTACTTTTTATACCACACAGCCCAAGCAATTGGACAGGTTCGGCGACATCCAGCTGGAAGGCAACATCGAATACAGATTCCCGCTGGCGACCATATTTACCGTCAAGATAAAAAGCGCCCTGTTCGCAGATGCGGGCAATATATGGAACCGTCAGCTCACGGATACGGCCAATCCCAAAAGAGACGTGGGCAGCGACTTCCAGCTCAACCGGTTTTATAAGGAATTTGCCGTGGACGCAGGCACGGGTCTCCGGCTGGATTTCGATTATTTCCTTATCCGCTTTGACTGGGCCTATAAATTGAGAGATCCCCAACGCCTGGAAAATGCGGACAAGTGGTTCTATAAAATGCGGCTTAGCGACGGTCAGTTCCAACTGGGCATCAATTATCCGTTCTGACGGTTAACGGCCCTCATGCGGTCCCAAGGCTTTCCCGGATATATTTTCCTGCTTCCTCCATCGTCATCGCCTGTTCCAGCCGGAAATTCCCAATACGGGTCCGGCAGAGACTGCTGAGGTATCCCCCACAGCCCAGGAGCGCTCCCAGGTCATTGGCCAGACTGCGGATATAGGTGCCCGTGGAACACACGACGCGGAACTGTACCACGGGCAGGCTGAAGTCCGTGATCTCGAACGCATGGATCACTACAGGACGGGGATCCAGCTTTACTTCCCTACCCTTTCTCGCCAGCTCATACACTCTTTTGCCATCCTTTTTGATGGCCGAATGGATGGGGGGCACTTGCTGAATGGGACCGGTGAGCTGGCGCACGGCCTCCTGTAGTAATGCCGGCGTAATAAAAGATGTTTCCCTGAAATTCTCCGGATCGCTCTCCAGGTCGAATGTAGGGGTGGTAGCGCCCAAAGTAATGGAGCCTGTATACTCCTTCTCCTGCGCCATGTATTCATTGATCCTTTTGGTGTACTTCCCTGTGCAGACGATAAGCAACCCGGTAGCCAAAGGGTCCAGCGTACCGGCATGCCCCACTTTTTTTATCTTTACCATGCCTCTTATTTTCCGCACTACATCGAAAGAGGTCCATTCCAGCGGCTTGTCGATCAGAAGAGCCTGCCCTTCCGCAAAAGGGTTGTTGTCCGTATGGGTCTGTTGCATCGGCGTAAAGATAGCCAAACCGGGGCCAATCAAATTGCCTGCCGGGCCTTTATTTCCAGGTATTTGTTCACTGTATGCACGGTCAGGTTCTCCGGCGCCGTGAGGATGGTCAGAATGCCATGCTGATTCAGCTCCTTGACGATAAGCCTTTTTTCATACGCAAATTTTTCAGCGATGGTCTTTATATACAGCCCTTCTATATCCCCGGAGCCCGAGGCCTGTATCTGCTTCAATCCCGTATTTTCAAAGAATACCACCAGCAGCAGGTGATTCCTGGCAATGGCGCGGATAGAGGGCAGCTCTCTTTTCAGGCCGGAGAGGGATTCGAAGTTCGTAAAGAGCACGATAAGACTTCGTTGGGTAATGCGGGTACGGACCAGCGCATGCAGCTTTTCATAGTCCGTCTCCTGAAACCTTGTCTGCTGATTATATAGTATCTCCAGAATATTGGTCATTTGCATCGCCCGCCTGCCGGCAGGAAGGAACGTACCTATCTGATCCCCGAACGTCACTATCCCCGCCTTGTCCTGTTTGATAAGCGCTACCCGCGAGAGGATCAGCGTGGCATTGATGGCGTAATCCAAAAGACTCATGCCGTCAAAAGGCATCTTCATGACGCGTCCCTTGTCGACAACACAATAAACCTGCTGGCTTTTCTCATCGGTGTAGCTGTTCACCATGAGCTGGCCGCCTTTACGGGCCGTCGCCTTCCAGTTGATATTGCGTATATCGTCCCCTATCACATAGTCCTTTATCTGCTCGAACTCCAGACTCTGTCCCTGTCTGCGCATCCTTTTACTACCGCTCTCCGCCAGGTTGTTCGATGCCGCCAGCAGCTCGAAATGCCGGAGGGCAAGGTAGGACGGCAGTACCTTAACCATCCTCTCCGACGGCAGTATCTTCCGCCTGACCACCAGTCCAAAAGGACTCCTGATAAATACATTGATGTCATGAAAAATATATTCACCGCGTTGTATAGGTCTCAGCTCATAGAACAGATCTTTTGTTTCTCCCGGCCGGAGCTCGCCATCCAGATGAAAGTCCCTCAGCTGGAACTGATCCGGCACCTCGTCGATGATACGGTAACGGATGTGGAAGGGATATTGATTGGTCACTACCAGCTTCACCGGGTTTTGATCTCCATTGCTAAACCTGTCGGATAGTTCCCGCTGCACAAGAACAGGCTCCCTCCGGGTGAAGAGGATCAGGTAATCCAGCAGGCTCGTCACCACCACGAAAAGCAGCAGCAGCTGAGCGATGATAAACAGGAGACTGACGCCGTAGGATAAAATGAAAAGAACGATCACTGACACGAACAGCCCGTACCAACGACGTGCAATAAAAAGAGATTTATAGAATCGCCGGAGCATTTACCGTGGTATTTCGATAGATTGAATGATTTCTCCAATAACGTCATCCGTGGAGGCGCCTTCCATTTCTTTTTCTGGCGTCAGCACCAGCCGGTGACGCAGGACGGCAGGGACTATATATACAATATCGTCCGGTATGACGAAGTCACGTCCCCGCATGGCGGCCAGGGCCTTCGCTCCATTGAGAATGCCGATGCTGGCCCGCGGGGATGCACCCAGGTATATGGATTTGTGGTTACGCGTAGCGGCTACTATGGATGTGATAAACTGTATCAATTTCTCTTCCACCACCAGCGCATGCACCTGCTTACGCAGTTCCTCTATGCGATAGGCCGACAGCACCGGCTGCACCTGGTCCATACGTTGTTCTGTCCCGGCCAGGTGATGATCATATACGATACGGAACTCCTGCTCCAGGGTAGGATATCCTACATTGATCTTGAACAGGAACCTGTCCAGCTGCGCTTCCGGAAGATGATAAGTGCCTTCCTGCTCGATGGGATTCTGTGTAGCCACCACCATAAAAGGAGGGGGCATTACAAAGGTCTGTCCGTCCACCGTGATTTGCTTTTCCTGCATCACCTCGAAAAGGGCCGACTGGGTCTTGGCGGGAGCCCTGTTGATCTCATCGATGAGCACGATGTTGCTGAAAATGGGGCCCGGCTTGAACTGGAACGTGTTCTCCCGGGGATTGAAGATAGAGGTCCCGATGACATCGCTGGGCATAAGGTCGGGGGTAAACTGTATGCGCGAGAAGTTTACGGAAATCACCCTGCTCAGCAGCTTGGCCGTGAGCGTCTTGGCTACGCCCGGCACTCCTTCTATCAGTATATGCCCGTCTGCCAGGATGCCTGCCAGCAACAATTCGATCATTTGCTCCTGTCCCACGATCACTTTGCCTATCTCCGTCTTGAGCTCCCCGACGGTGTGTTGCAACACGCTCAGGTCGGTCCGTTGTTCGAAAAGATTCTCTTCCATTTTTATGCTTGTTTATAAAATTCGTCCAGTTTTTGATTCAAATGCAACAATGCCCCATCCGTCACGCCCGCGCCTTGCTGCAAATAAAGAATATCCTTCACCAGCGTTTGCAGGAAATCCTTGTCGATACCCGTCCTGTAAGACAGCCGCTCGACAAATGCGGGATCGGAAAGATGAACGGGCATATTATATTTTGTCCGGATATGGTCCTGAAAGTGCGTCACCATCTTGACAGCCAGGTTTTGGTTATCTCTCCGCTGATAATACAGGCGGCCGATGGTCGTTACGAAGTCCAGGGATGTATTGCGCAGGGGGGCGATCAGCGGCACTATCCGCTGCCTGCGCTTGGACTCGAACAGGTAGAGAAGAAGCAGTAACAGCAGCAGCAAGCCCAAGGCCCATGCAAACGGGGGTTGGCTCATGATATAGCTCAGGGTCGAGAAACTCTTCCGCCTGTTGTACCGGAAGGATTCATCCCATATCACTTCGTTGACGCTCCCGGGAATATAGGAAAGGACATTGTCATAATATGCCTTGTTTTGCTTATGAAGCAGAAAATAATTGGAAAATGCCAGGGGGGCAAAATGCAGGAAAAGCGTCCCGCCTCCCTTATATCTGAACTTGATCAGGTCTGGGCGTCCTTTTTCATCCCTGCCCAACACCGTTGCATATTTGTCATCCAGCGAGTCGACCCATCCGTCAAGCGAAAATCCCGGATAGACATAGGACAGCGAGTCGTTCGTGACAGGCTGGTATACGCTGAGCCGCAGGCTGTCCCTCAAGGATTCCATACCACTCCTGCCCGGTCTGACATTCAATGCCCGCAGCAGGGTGTCGCTGAAATGAAAGGCCGATATGAAAACATGGTTACCATCCCCTACGAAGTTCAGCAGCGCATTGACATCTGAGGGGTCGGGTTCTGCATAATGTCCGATAAAGATCAGCGCCTTCTTCCCTTCTTTTTGCGAAAGAGAGGTTATATCTTTTCGATTGACGGATATTTCAGCATTGGGAAATAGATAGGTAAGGCTTTCATAAGCGATATAAGTGCCATAGGGCAGTTTATCCTTGCGCCAGAGCGTCACCCGCTGACTCGGTGTATTGCTGCTGCCGCCGTTACAGGACAATAACGTAACAAGGAGGGATGCTGCCGTCCAGCCACGCAGGCTTCTCAGCCGCCTGAAAATGTGCGGGAACCTCCGGCGGCTGCTGTGGATATCGTTAATAAGGTTCATGAATGCTGGGGATGGTCGACATCATTATGAAAGTCCTGAAAATATTGTGACAACCTGGAAAACTGATGCTCATCCAACGGGAACTTGCCATACCAGACCCGTTCGTAGGCAGAGGTGAGCCAGCGAAAGCGTTCTCCCTGTGGCCGCACATTCATCTGACGCACGTACTCTTCATCCGTGGCCTGGCTATGCCACCGGATCAGTTCCCTTTTATCCAGGTAACGAAGGGTCTTTAAATAATGATACCGGGTAGCCATACGGTACTCTTTCCCTTCCACTGCCTTTTTCAACAGCTGGTCCAGGTCCTCTTCCGGCAGTTCGGCTTCCTCCTTTACAGTCTCCTTAAGCCGGGCCGGCTTCCGATAGAAAAAGCGAAGATTATTCTCCGAAATGATCTTGTACAGCGCAAAAAGCAATACGCCGCCTAAAAGGATATAGATAAGCCAGCGAAAGACATCGCTATCGAAGAACCGTTGCAGCCAGCTCTCTTCCTCCGCTGTTTGTTTCTTCTTCCATAAAGAGAGATCGTTGGCATAGTCAAAATCATGATCGCCCTTCCAATTACGGACGGCCGAATCGGGAATATTACGCAGAACAGGGGGCTGCTCCGGCGTCTCGCCGGTGGCAGTGTCCGTACTGGTGCCGGCAGACTGGTCCGTACTGTTAGTACCGGACTGATCTGTATTGCCAGCGCCGGACTGGTCCGTGTCGGTGGCGCCATTATCCTGTACGCCTTGTACGGAGGTCTGTACGGAATCCACCTTGATCGGCTCGGAAAGTTCGTTACTGATCACCTCATCGGACGTGCTCACGGAGTCCGGCAGACGGCTGATATGTCTGGTATGTTGCTCATGACGGCGCCTATGATGCTGTGCCGGGCTTTGCAGCGCGATCAGCAATAAGGTCAAGGTCAGGAGGTACAGGCGGGAACCCATGCGATTAAGTTGTGGAGGGTTTTGATCCAAGACGGCGTGGATAGATGATAAAGTACCAGACGACAAAGGTCAGTGAAGCTGCCAGGATGGATATGCTAAGCCAGACAGGCATATGAGAATATCTTGTGACGAACCCCTCCAGGAAAGCAGCTACGATGAATAGGGGGACCAGCCCGATCATCATCTTTATACCATCCTTTGCTCCCCGCTTCAGGGAATACAGCCGCCGGTGCGTACCCGGGAAAAGGATGCTGTTGCCCAGCACAAAGCCCGCGGCGCCTGCTATGATAATGGAAGATATTTCCAGCGTGCCATGTATCCAGACGACGAGCACAGATTGCCAGCCCAGCCCCTTTGAAAAAAAATAATATTGAAACACACCCAGCATGACGCCATTCATGAATAGCTGCCAGACGGTGCCGATGGAAACAAGGAATCCACATATGAATACCATGAAGGACACTTCTATGTTATTCTTGGCAATGGAGAGGAACATGTTGAGCTGGGAGTCCGACTTGTAGATGCCAAACGGGTCGCCTTTGGCAATATTATCCTCCGTCAAATCCATGTACTGATCCCCCAGCACCCCTCTGACAAAGCTCTGGTCATGGGCAGTGGAAAAAGCGCCAAAAGTGACAAAAAGCGTAAAGATGAGGAAAGCGTACAATATCTCCCGGTGATACTTTCTGATCACAAGGGGTAATTCCAGCCGCCAGAAATTGAGGATACGGGATACCTGCTCTTTTTTATTACGGTATATTCCCAGATAGATGCGGGAAGCTAGTCCATTGAGGTACTGTGTGACCTTACTGTGCGGATAAAATGTCTTGGCATAGCCCAGATCGTTCACCAGCTCGGTGAACTGTCCGGCCATTTCATCAGGGTCAGAGGTCGGCTCATATTGATACCCTTTCCACTTATCAATATTTTTTTTAATAAAAAGTCCTTCTCGCACGTAGGAAGATTTAGCATTATATTTACGGATACAATATAGTAATTATTCTTTACCATCCCGAGTCACCGTATGCCCATTGTAAAATTAGACACCGGTTTTAATATAGAGGTTGAATTTGCCATCACCCCTTTTCACAAGCGGATGTTTGCCTGGCTCATCGACTTGACCATCTTCATCGCCTATTATTATTTCCTCCGCAAGATGGAAATTGCGCTGAACTGGGACGATGACGAGAAATGGGCAGTGGTATTGCTGAGTCTGCCGCCCCTGTTCTATCACCTTATCTGTGAGATAACTCTCCATGGTCAGAGTGTCGGGAAAAAGGCGCTCGCCATCAAAGTGATCACCACCGATGGAGGACAGCCTTCCCTTAGCCAGTACCTTATACGGTGGGCATTCCGGCTGGCCGATTTTCCCATTTGGATATTGGGCTTTATCCAGGCCGGAGAGCTGGACTGGTGGTTCGCGATCTTTCTTTTTTCGGGTCTGGTCTGCGTACTGGCGACGCCCCTCACTCAACGTATAGGCGACCTGGTAGCAGGCACCATTGTCATCGATACCAAAACACATACTTCCTGGGAGGATACCGTATTCACCGAGCTGGAAAGCAATTACCAGCCCAGGTTCCCCCAGGTGATGCAGCTCACCGACAAGGATATCAATACCCTGAAAAGTATCATCAGCACGGTGCGTAAGAAGAGCGATTACGACCTTTCCATGCGCATCGGCGAGAGGATCAAAACTAAATTGAACATCTCCAGCGACCAGGATTCGCTCGAATTTTTGGAAACCCTGCTGAAGGATTATAACTATTACTCGACGCAGTAAGTTATGCGAACAGGTTGAATAAAACCACTACCACCAGCAAGGCAAGTCCTACAATGGCCATTATTCCAAGGTACCGGAACGAGTGTTTGAGATTTTTGAGAGAGGTATTCAGATATCCCTGGTCATTGTTTTGCAATGCCGTCTTCATCTTTTTGGCGAAATTAAGCGTATAGATACAAGGGAAAAAATAGACCGTGGCCAGAGCCATATACAAGAAGGAAATCCATACCGTATATCCGGGGGCATAAGCGCTCCTGTTCGCCAGGACC
>DASZWE010000738.1:0-11986 GCA_035546735.1 Puia sp. | reverse complement strand
GGCCCCACCGTAGGCTCCGGCGAGGTGATCAGCAGCTTCTTGAACTCCGTGGAATCCCCGTTGAATACGTCAAAATCTACTCTTGTATAGATACCATTGACATGCCCCATTTCACTATGCTGCCAGAAGGTCCAGTCACGGTACGTACGGGGCCGCTCCTTTTGCAGATAGTGGGCTACCCACAACGGGAAGCTGTCAAAGTCGTCTTTCAGATATTGCCGGTAAAAATCCACATTGGTATAGACGATAGGAGTGACATGATAATAATCCTGCACCGTCTGCAGAAAATCCCTGGCCCTCTCCCGCAGCTTCTCCGAAGACACCCCATAAGTCTGCTCGATATCCAGCACAGGAGGCAGATCCCCCGGCTCCAGCTCGACGGAATTGATGAAATTCTCGGCCTGCGCCTTCCCGCTCTTGGTAGCAAGAAAAAAATGATAAGCTCCCCGTATCAGCCCCGCGTTCTTTGACTTTTTCCAATTGCGTTGAAAAAAAGCGTCCTCATTACCCAGCCCTTCCGTGGCCTTTATAAAAGCAAAACCCAGCTGCACCCGTCCCACCCGCATATCCCTGACCGACCCCCAGTCGATGACATCCTGGTACTTGGACACATCGATGCCATGGATGGTATAATTGACAGGCATGTCGATACCAAACTGAGGATAGCGTACAAAATGGGCTCTTCTTTCCACCCACCAGTCATATCCCACAAAGAGCAGCATGATGAACATTGCACCGAAGAGAGAGAATAACAGGAGTTTCCATGTCGTATATTTCCTTGGGTTGATTGCCATATCTGCGCATGCAAACCTACATTAAAAAGCTAAAACCTGCAATCACACCCATTGACCATATTTGCCGCTGATAGACCTTACCGGGGCCGTGTTAGGTTCATCATGACCATTGAAGAGGACATTCACTCCTTGATAAACCTACATTAAAAAGCTAAAACCTGCAATCGGCCTTATTGACTGCAAATTGCCTAATTTTACCCCCTCATGCCCGCATTCAACCGTAACGATACCGTCAACCTTTTATCCAAGCTCACGGCTCGCCGTCTTTGGAATGGCATGAAGGTTCTCAGCAGCTATTACCTGAGCAAATTCACCGGAAAAGCCATTCAATGGGGCTACCCTGTAAGCATATCTTTCGAACCCACCACCTCCTGCAACCTCCGCTGTCCCGAATGCCCCAGCGGTCTGCGCGCCTTTACCCGTCCCACCGGCATGCTGACAAACGATTTTTTCCGGGACACCATCGACCAGCTATCCAGGGACCTGCTCTACCTGATATTTTATTTCCAGGGCGAGCCCTATTTGAACCCGGCATTCCTGGATATGGTATCCTATGCGTCGAAAAAAGGCATCTATACCGCCACTTCCACCAACGCCCATTATCTCAATGACGCCAATGCCCGGCGCACCGTAGAAAGCGGACTCGACAGATTGATCATTTCCATCGACGGAGCTACCCAGGACGTATACGAGCAATACCGTGTCGGCGGACGGCTGGAAAAAGTGCTGGAAGGCGCCCGCAACATCGTCAAATGGAAAAAGGAGCTGAAGAGCAGAACCCCCTTTGTCTTTTTCCAGTTCCTTGTCGTAAAGCCCAATGAACACCAGCTCGATGACATCCGGCGCCTGGCGCAGGAAGTGGGTGTCGACGAAGTACGATTCAAGACGGCTCAGGTCTATGACTACGAGAATGACCCCAACGGCCTGATCCCCGTCCATGAAAAATACAGCCGGTATAAAAAGAACGACGATGGCTCACATACTTTCAAAGGTTCGCTAAGCAACCATTGCTGGCGCCTCTGGCATGCCACAGTGATCACCTGGGACGGATTGGTGGTTCCCTGCTGCTTTGACAAAGATGCGCAGCACCAGCTGGGGGATCTGAAAGGAAAGCCGTTTAAGGACATCTGGCATGACGCCGGCTATGTCAACTTCCGCCGGCAGATATTGCAAAGCCGTAAGAACATCGATATTTGCGCCAATTGTAGCGAAGGAACAAAAGTCTGGTCCGACTAATGGCGCTCCCACTCTCCATATTGACCCGCCTGCAACATCAGCACGAAGCCCTGCCCGAGATCACCGGCGGCCTCACGGAACAGCAGCTCCAACAACGGATCAACCCCGAAAAATGGAGCGCCTTCGAGAACATCGCACACCTGGCAGCCTATCAACCCATGTTCCTCGCCCGGCTGGAAAGGATTGCCGCGGAAGATGCACCCTCCTTTGAACGCTATGTGGCGGAGAAGGACCCCCTGTTCCCCGACTACCTGAATATTCCCCTGCCATCATTGCTGGACCGCATAGCGGACGCCGCCGAACAAATCACCATCAGGCTCACCGCTCTCAACGACACCGGCCTTCTCCGCACCGGCCTCCATCCCAGGTACGGCAAACTCACCGTCCCCCAATGGGCACAATTCTATCTGCTGCACGAAGCCCACCACCTGTTCACGATTTTTATGCTGACACAGGATCTGCGTGCAGCACGCCTTTAGAATATTTATATTATTTTTACAAATCGGGCCCGGACAAGCCGCAGGTTTGTCGCCTGAGGGTCAACCAAACCCGTGTTGCTAACATGGCGCTAGAAAATGAAATAAACCAGCGAAAATTTCGCAACGAATACCAGAAATCCGCGATCAATCTTATCTACACCTATAATTGGGTCACGGAGAAGATCACCAACATATTTGATGAATGGGACATTACCCCCCAGCAATTCAATATATTGCGGATCCTTCGCGGCGCCGGCCAGCCATTGTCCACCCTGCAGATACGGCAAAGAATGCTGGACAAAATGAGCGATACCAGCCGGATCGTAGATCGCCTGGTCAAAAAAGGACTTGTTAAAAAAGGAATTTGTAAGATGGATCGTCGCCTGGTCGACGTTACTATAACAGACAAGGGTAAAAAACTCCTGGAAAAGATCGACCAGTACAGCGACCAGATGGACGGCATCATGAAAAACCTCACAGAAGAGGACGCCAGGACCCTGAACGAATTGTTGGATAAGATAAGAACTGTAAAGGATGAATAGATTGTACCGGGTAATGCTTGCAGCCGGCCTGCTGGCCATTTCCGCCCCCTTATTTAGTCAGGTAACGCAAGTGACCCCACCGGCAACGCCTCCCACCGCTCGCCCGGTGCCCATGCCAAAATATGAATTCAGAGCCGCCTGGGTGGCATCCGTCGAGAACATCGACTGGCCTTCCAGAAAAGGCCTGCCCACCGACAGTCAGAAGCTGGAATTCATCCGGCTGCTGGATATGCAGCAACGCAATGGGATGAACGCCCTGGTAGTACAGATACGCCCCGCCGCGGATGCCTTCTATCCTTCCCCCTATGAACCCTGGAGCGAATGGCTCACAGGCGTGCAAGGCAAAGCCCCCGACCCCTATTACGACCCGCTGCAGTTCATGATAGAGGAGACCCACAAACGTGGTATGGAATTCCATGCCTGGTGCAACCCCTATCGGGCGGTCTATGCCATCGGCAAATCATCCGTTTCCCCCACCCATATCACCCGGCTGCATCCCGAATGGTTCCTGAATTATGGAGGGACCCTTTATTTCGACCCGGGTAATAAAGAGGTCCAGGAATATGTGGTCCGGGTGATACGCGACATCGTGCACAGATATGACGTGGACGCCCTGCATTTCGACGACTACTTTTATCCATACCGTATCCCCGGCAAGGAATTCCCGGATGATAGCAGCTACGCCAGATATGGCAATGGCATGGATCGCGCCGACTGGCGGAGAAGCAACGTAGACTCCGTGATCCTGCATCTCAGCACCATGATAAAGGAAGAGAAAAGACATTGCAAATTCGGCATCAGCCCCTTTTGCGTTTGGCGGAACATTGGCAAGGACCCCCGGGGCAGCGAGACCCAGGCCGGCCAGACAAATTATGACGACCTGTATGCCGATATCCTGCTGTGGTTGCAGAAAGGATGGATCGACTATGTGGTGCCCCAGCTATACCTCGAGATAGGGTATAAGCACGCGGACTATTCCGTGCTCCTGCCCTGGTGGAATGACCACTCTTTTGGCCGTCAATGTTACATCGGCCTGGCTATCTATCGGGCAGGCTCCAATGCCGCCTGGCGGGATAAGACCCAGCTGACGCGCCAGATACAGGCCCTGAGGAACGCTCCCAACATACAAGGCGCCGTTTATTTCAGCAGCAGATCCTTCGAGAAGAACCCCAATGGATGGTGCGATAGCCTGCAGCTCAATTACTATAACTATCCGGCGCTGATCCCGCCCATGCCCTGGATCGACTCGGTGAGACCCCACGTACCGCTGGTACATAATGAATACAATAAAAAAGAATCCGTCCAGACAGCCTGGATGTCCAAAGGCTCCGATGAAGACACGCTGCGGGGATATGCGCTCTATCGTTCGGAGACGCCCCAGTGCAATATCGACTCCATGCAGGCCTTCCAGTTCATCCCCTACGATCCCGTGGCCGGATTTCATATCAGAAACTACTCCGGAGGGACTAAAAAGTACTATTATTTCGCTACAGCCATCAGCAGGACGAATACAGAGAGTCCCCCGATAGCTATAAAAGACCTTGCCGCCTCCGACAGCCAGCCATCCGCCCCGAATGCCGGGCGATCTAAAGCGGCTCCGGCCAACGCCGTCCCCCCGAACGCTGTCCGCCCCAACGCAGGCCAGCCAAATGCCGCCCGCCCCGATGCCGCCCGGTCCAATTGATCAAATTGTCTACCTTTGAGAACAGAACGAACCGGAGGTTCGTTGTCCGAAGGACAAACAGTAGATTTTAGGACAGTAATGTTAACGTATAAAATCCATATATATGCCTGGTTTTGAATTATTTGGTCCTGAAGAACGCAAAGAGGTCAACGACGTCCTGGAGACGGGTATCTACATGCGCTATGGTTTTGACGGACCCCGCAAAGGGATCTGGAAATCCAAAGAGCTGGAAGCCGCCCTCTGCGAGCGACTGGCAGTAAAATATGCACAACTCACCTCCAGCGGCACTTCCGCCCTGTCGACCGCCCTGTCGGTCCTGGGTATAGGCTCCGGTGATGAGGTCATTATGCCGACGTTTACATTTGTGGCCAGCTTCGAAGCCGTGCTCAGCGTAGGCGCCATACCCGTACTCGTGGATGTGGACAACACGCTGACCCTTGATCCTGCCGCTGTACGGCAGGCCATTACTCCCCGGACCAAATGTATCATGCCGGTGCATATGTGCGGCGCCATGGCCGACCTCGACCCCCTCCTGGCTATTTGTAAGGAAAACAACCTCGTCTTATTGGAAGACGCCTGCCAAAGCACCGGCGCTCAATACAAAGGCCGTCACCTGGGAACGATCGGACAGGTCGGCACCCTCTCTTTCGACTTTGTAAAGACCGTCACCTGCGCCGAGGGCGGAGCCGTATTGACCAATAGCGAAGACCTCTATATCAAGGCGGATGGATACTCCGATCATGGGCATGACCATAAAGGCGTCGACCGCGGAGCCGACCTTCATCCTTTTATCGGGTACAACTACCGCATCTCCGAGCTGCATGCCGCCGTCGGACTGGCCCAGATCCGCAAGCTGGACAAATTCCTCGCCATCCAGAAAAAGAACCATCAGCAGCTTAAAGTCCTTCTTTCCACGATACCCGAGATCACATACAGACAAATCCCCGATCCTGCCGGAGACTCCTGTACCTTCCTCAGCTGGTTCCTCCCCACAGAAGCGCTTACCCGTAGCCTGGTGGCCGAACTAAAGGAACAAGGCATCCTGGGCGGTAACTTCTACTGGTTCGACAACAACTGGCATTACTATCGCAAATGGACGCATCTTCACCAGGCAGCCAGCCTGAACAGGCTCCCCGAAGCGCAGCAGGCAGCCCTTAAGAAGCTTTCTCCCGATGCCTTCCCTGCCAGCGACAGGATAATGGGCCGCTGTATATCCACTGCCATCAGCCTTGCCTGGACAGAGGAACAGACAAAAGACAAGGGAGAAAAGATCGTGGCGGCCGTAAAAAAAGTGCTTAGCCGGGAAAAGGCGACAGCCTGAGAAAGTATCCGGGCCTGATAGAGCTTTCCGGTCAAATAGCAGATCCCGCCCGCCGGATTTACAGGCCGGCAGCGCCCGCAGGTCCGCCCATGGGCGGAAGAGGCCTATTTCCCCTCCAACTTATTACAATACTCCAGCGTCCCCAGCCGGAATCGCAGGGGGAGATGGATGTTTTTTTCCAGCTCCAGCTCTCTTTTACAGAAAAACCCGAAATGGGTGACGACCCTGTCCGCCGGAACAGGACTAAGATCGCCCGCGACGGCTCGTCCAACAGGATTGAAGCCGCCTGGGGCAGTTCGTCCATCAGAACTGAAACCCCCTGGTGCAGTCTGTCCGATAGGATAAACAACGCCCAGGTCGGCCGGCCCAACGGGAGAGATAACGCGCATTACAGGGCTCACAGCCGGCGAAAACCTGCCCCTGACAGACCTCTCAGGGGAAAGGCCCGAAGGGAATATTTCCCATCCCGGGAGGCCGGAAAAAAGAACGGCCGGCCGCGTCAAACCCAGCCGTGCCGGGATTCTTTTAGCTCCGGCCGGCAAAAAATTCTGCCCCCGGACAGCCCCTGCCAGAAGGGTTGAAATACATACAACAACAAACATTTTTTTTCGTTGCATGGTCCTTTTCTTCTTTTTATGTAGATTTACGGCCTGATTTTTGTGGTTCCCGCCGCCCGATTCCAAAAATGAGCCGAAGGCTCATCGTCCGTTGGACAGATCTGGGACAGGACGGCAGAGCAAAACCCCTGATTACATGTCGTTAAGTCAATCTTTACAACAAAAGTTACTACAAAAACTGTCACCGCAGCAAATTCAGCTCATGAAATTGCTACAGGTGCCGACAGCTAATCTCGAGGAAAGGATCAAGGAAGAGCTGGAGGAGAATCCGGCCCTGGAGGTGACGGAGGACGACCACGACGATGGGGAGGAAGTAAAGGATGAATTTGAGAACACCGACGAATACGAAGAGAAGGACGGCAGCGAGGATGAATATGAGAACATCGATATCAGCGAGTATGTCAACGAATACGATGACGATGTGGCGGATTATAAGCTAAGGGATGACAACTACCCCGATGCCGATGAGGACCGGACCATGCCGCATAGGGTAGAGACCTCTTTTCATGAGCTGCTCCTGGACCAGCTGGGTATGCTCGTGGTGGATGACAGGACCCGTAAGATCGCCGAACAGATTGTAGGCAGCATCGACGATGACGGCTACCTGCGGAGGGAGACCGCCTCCATTGCCGATGACCTGGCCTTCCGGCAGAATATCGAGACGACGGAGCAGGAGATCGAATCCCTGATCAAAAAGATCCAACAGTTCGACCCCCCCGGAGTAGCCGCCAGAGACCTGCAGGAATGTCTCCTTATCCAGCTGCACCGCAAGAAAGGCGAAGGCAAAGGAGTAGAAATGGCCATCGATGTACTCACCGATTATTTTGACGAATTCACCAAGAAACATTACGACAAGATACAGCGGGGACTGAACCTGACCGACGATCAGCTGAAGGACGTGATCAACCAGATCGTCAAGCTGAACCCGAAGCCGGGGGGCGATATCAGCGAGGTCAACAAGGCGGAGAGCTATGTGATCCCCGACTTCTTTATTACCAACACCGGCGGCAAGCTGGAATTGTCGCTGAACTCGAAAAATGCCCCCGACCTCCGCATCAGCGAAGGATATAAAGAGATGCTGAAGGAATACGACCGGGGTAGTAAAAAGGACAGGCGTCAGAAAGAGGCGGTTCTTTTTATCAAGCAGAAGATCGACGCCGCCAAATGGTTCATCGACGCCATTAAACAACGACAGCAGACACTCTACAATACCATGCACACCATCATGGACTACCAGCACGAATTCTTCCTCACAGGGGATGAGACCACCCTGCGGCCCATGATCCTGAAAGACATCGCCGAAAGGACAGCCCTGGATATTTCCACCGTCAGCCGGGTAGCCAACAGCAAATTCGTACAGACGGAATTCGGGACCTACCGGCTGAAATTTTTCTTTAGTGAATCGCTTAGCACCGAGAGTGGGGAAGAGGTCTCCACCCGGGAAGTAAAGAAGATCCTCAGCGACCTCATCGAAGGAGAGAGCAAGAAAAAGCCGCTCAGTGATGAAAAATTGACGGAACTCCTGCAGGAAAAGGGCTATAACATCGCCCGCCGCACCGTGGCCAAATACCGCGAACAGTTGAACATCCCCGTCGCCCGTCTGCGGAAAGAACTGTAACTTGCCATCATTATGATGAGCAACGCCCCCGCCATGCATCCGGGAGAAAGAAATCCCGCTATTCGTGTCCTCGCGCACATAGTTTCCTACATCTTCCATCCCCTGTTCATCACCAGCTATGTGATGGGCTTTCTGATCTTTCTGCACCCCTATGCATTTACGGGATTCGATCCGAAAGTGAAGGTCTTCCGGTTCCTCAACATATTTCTCTGCAATGCGTTTTTTCCCACTTTCTCCGTCTTCCTCCTGTGGCGGCTGGGCTTTATAAAGTCCATGCACCTGCGTACGGAAAAGGAAAGGATCATACCCTATATCATCGCCATGATATTTTACTGGTGGACCTGGAATGTATTTAAAAACCTGTCCGACAGTCCGCCCATTTCAGTGCAGTTCCTGCTGGGGGCTTTCCTCGCCTTGTGCGGCGGCTGGTTATGCAATATCTATTTCAAGGTCAGCATGCACGGCCTTGCCATGGGCGGCGCGCTGATGTTCTTTATACTCTTTTCTTTCCACGATGCGTATGCTTCCGGGCTATATCTGGCGCTGGCGACCCTGGCCGCCGGCCTGGTGGCTACCTCCCGCCTGATCACAGGCGATCACAACGCCTTCGAGGTTTATTCAGCGATCTTTATTGGTATGTTGGCGCAGTACATCGGGTGGCAGTTTTAATCCGCACCCTCCGCCCGCCCGGCTCCCGGCAGGAGCCAAAAAAAGAAAAGCCCAAACATAGGGTACGAACCTAGATTGAGCTTTTTCACCTTCAAACCATCTGAAGTGCGTCCATGCTAGTCATTAAGTATCTTCGATCGGCTGATATATCTCTTAGTTGGATGGTATATGAATAGACAGGTTCCGTCTTTTATAAGGTCGATAACTTCTTCCGTCTCGTCTGCCGGAATGGCCGGACACCCATAGCTTCTTCCGCTGATCCCGTTCATCTGCATAAAGTCCGGTCCTACATACTCCGACCCATGCACCACTATATTCCGTCCACATGCCTTGTCATTAAACCCTCTTTCCATACCCTTTATCTTCAGGGACAAGCCATTCGACCCATAATAGGTATCTTGCGTCACATAAAAACCCAGACTAGTCTTATGGCTGGACGGATTGTTGGAAAAGCTCCGCGCATATTCCAATCCCGAATTCCGCCCATGCGCCACATAGGTATTCACCAGCACCGTCTTCTGATCCAGGTCCAGCACATATAAACGCTTGTTCCGGGAAGACTGGCTAAGATCGCAGATGGAAAGAATATTCGTCTTGTTCAGCCAGTGGTGATCCACCATATAATGATAGCCTCTCAGCGCATATTCAAATGCCTTCTTCGATAAACCTATTTCTTTAAGATTGATCTGGTCGTATAAAGCAGACGCCTCTGCCGCAAAGGACGTCACAGACGTCCTGGCCGAAGGCCCATCATTATTTCTGGCCGCATTCCTGGCCCTCACGACATGCTTGCGCACTTTAGCCCCTCCGCCACCGCCGCCGCCATCAGCTTTCAGCACATTCACCGGCGCCACGACAGCGAGCACCACCAGCCATGCCGGAATGAAAAGAATACGACTCATTTGTTTGACCCGGTCATAATGTCCGTTCAATGGTCGGCTCGAACCTCGCAGGCTATTTTTATAAAGGGTCATTGCGCTCGTTTCAAAGGTTTTTTAAAGTGATCGCCCTCGGTAAGGGCCGTTCCCGGACTATCCCTGAACCGCTGCAGGCAGCTCGTCCGGGGACAGACTTTAAACGGAGGGAAAACTAAAATATTATCTTATTCTTGATTGTGCAAGAGCCTTTTAGAGAAAGATTTTATTGTGCGGCCCATTTCTTTTTTCATCGTATACGAAAAACCCCTTACGGATCGTAAGGGGCTAACAATCAATGAAATAGTTTTTGCGGCCCTAAAAGGCTATATTTTTACCTTTTTCCATTTGCCCTTTCTGAATAGCAGGTAGCTGGTAATGATAACCGCCGCTTCCGTGATAGGAATGGCAAGGAAGACGCCCAGTGGCCCCAACTTGTAGACGATGGCCAGTATGTACGCCAGCGGGATCTGGAAGGCCCAGAAACAACCCAGGTTGATCAGCGTTGGCGTCAGGGTATCACCCGCTCCATTGAAGGCGTTGGTAAGCACCATCCCTACACCATATATAATGTACCCCAAACTGACGATCCGCAAACAAAGCACGGCTACTTTCCTCACCGCCGGATCATTGTTCATGAAAGTGACGATGGCTTCTGAGCCAAAAAGGAACAGCAGGGTTACCACCAGCATAAAGATAGCGTTGTATCTCGCTGCCGTCCACACGGACTGCTCCGCCCTGTCCGGCTTTTGCGCACCCAGGTTCTGGCCTACCAGCGTCGCCGCCGCATTGCTCATACCCCAGGCCGGCAGAAGGAAGAAAAGGAATATCCTCACCGCCACCTGGTAGCCTGCAATAGCTGCCGTATCGAAATGCGCAATGATCCATACCAGGACGATCCAGCTGGCCGACCCGATCAGGAATTGCATCGTTCCCGTCGAAGCCACCTTTACAAGCGATCCCAGGACAGAAAGATCCAGCCGGAACGACTTCCGCGCCATACGGATAATACCTTTGCCATTGAACAAATGATACAGCTGATAAAGGACCCCGATACCACGGCCGATGGTAGTGGCGATAGCCGCCCCCTTCAATCCAAAATAATGGATGAGGATGGGGCAAAGGATGATATTACAGCCATTGGCGATCCACAGCGACCACATGGCCATGGAGGCATTACCCGCACCACGGAAAATGCCATTGATAAGGTACAGCAGCATGATCACGACACTGCCGCCAAAAAGAATGCGGGTGTAGCTGGCCCCCGTAGCCGCTGTCTCAGGGGAAGCGCCCATCAACAATAGTATATCCCGGGCGAAGAACACACCCACCAGGCTGACGACCACCGTCACACCCAGGGCAAGATTGATGGCCTGCGCCCCCGCATGGGCCGCACCCTGAGGATCCTTCTCTCCTGTGCGGCGGGCCACCAGCGCCGTTGCCGCCATGCTGAGACCGATAGCCATGGAATATACGATGGTAAGGACGGATTCCGTAAGCCCGACAGTAGCCACTGCATCACTGCCGACACGCCCCACAAAAAAGATATCTACCACCGCGAACACTGACTCCATGCACATTTCCAGGATCATGGGTATCGATAGGAAAATGACGGCCCTGCGGATGCTGCCCGTGGTATAATCGCGATGCTCGCCTGAAAGCGCTTGCTTTATAATAGAATAGACAGAATTATTATTAGTCCCTGTCCTGGAAGACGTAGTTTGATCATTTGACATGATGATCCTGATTTAAAAATAGAGAGATTAAAAAGAGCTGCCCATCCGGGGCCAGCTGTAATAAGTGGAATGAAACGGGGAAGAAAAATTAGAACCTCATAGACTAGTCATTGTAGAAACGAAGGTGCCGATTTTTTTCAAGAGCCAAAAATCTTTTCCATCAAATGGGCGCTTTGTTCCGTAAGTTGTCCCAAATACCCCGCACGATTGTCTAGCCTTGCCCGAATGCCGGCAGGAGGTCGCGCCATGCCATACCTGGCGAAGAAGCCCGGCGGTTGTATGGTTCATCCAGTCCGCTCACCCCGGCGGTTGTATGGTTCATCCAGTCCGCTCACCCCGACGTTTGTCCGCTTCATCCGGTTCGCTCAGTCCGGCC
>DASZWE010000737.1:0-6038 GCA_035546735.1 Puia sp. | reverse complement strand
AGGTCAGCATAGGCTCACCACCCAGTATAACGGCGCTGGCTATCTGATGGGCCCAGCTGGTATTGCGCCGCCTGTCGCCAAAATGTACGACGGTGTATTCGGCAGGCCCCGCTAACAATCGTGTAAAAGGTATCGTCGTCTCATGCGTGGCCCTGTCCATCAGCTTGCTGGCCTCCATTCCCTTCACGGCCTCCCGCGTCATCTCATTGGGCCATGTACGCGACAGTCCTGTCGGCTTGTTCGACCCATGGAAATCCACCATCAGGTGCTGCGCCGCGCTCTCCCGCAGAATGGCGTCGTACAGGTCGATAACCTCTTTCGCCTCGTGGTCGAAGAAGTCGATCTTCAGCCCGGCAACGCCCAGATCATGACAATGCCGGAACAGCGCCCTCCGGGCAACACTATCATGCAGGTCCCTGGAATGTACCCAAAGCCAGATAGACACATTTTTCTTCGCGGAATAATCCACCAGGTCCTTTATCTGCTCGTCGGTCCATTTCCGCCAGAAGCCTTCCAGGATATTATGTTCAAAACCCAGCTCGGCAGCCTGGTCCGTAAATTTCTTCATCACCTCGGGCGTCCCGTCCCCTCCCCCATCCAGGTATTTCCATACGGCACGTCCGGGTTTTATCCAGCTGGTCTGCGCACCCTGTGGAAAAAGGACAGGATCAGGCGGAGGACAGAGATTATGCAGGATGTCGTTATTCACCATGGTGTTGAGGTCCTTTCCCACCATCACCACCCGCCAGGGTGTAATAATGACGCCCTTTACGACAGCAGGCTGCGCCAGACGGACAGAATCTTCATGACTATACCGCAGCACGAATGGATGGGATGCAGGCTGATGCTGTGCCATTTTCAACACCAGCCCACTTTTCCCATCTGCCTGCAGGGCCATACCACTATAGCCCTGCAACGATGCCTCTGTGACAGCAACATATATTCCCTGTGGCAGCTTAAGCGTGGCAGGAGGAGCTACCCACTCCCCCGCCTGTACCTGCGACAGCTCTTTTTTTACATGTACTCCTTCATAGTGCCCCACAAGATCATGATACCATATAGTGGATGCCGCCGGAAAGTTGAATACAGTGGCTTCATCCGGCACCCGCCCCACGGCGGCATCATGTGCCGGCACGACAATACGCCAGCCAACGCCATCATTGAATACGCGTATATCTATCGTATAGGCGATGGATCCACGTGTCATACGCAGCTCCAGCCCATTACACTCGTTGACGGCCCACGCATGCACCCCCAGCCAGGGATATTTCTCCCGGATCTCATAACGGCGGCTGTCCCTGACAACACCTCCCCGGGTGATGGAACGCCCATCCAGCGACATCCGCAAAGCCGATGGACCCGTAACCGCCACAGTCCCCGAAAGGATGCTAAAGGCTAGGTCTTCCTTACCCGCCCGCAGCTCGAAGGATAGGTTCCCGTCAGGGCTTTTCACAATATAGCCGGGAAAGAAAGCCGCCTGTGCAAATACAAAGAGGACCATGCACAAAAAAAATAGGGTTGTTTTCTTCATACTGCAATCAACTATAATTTTCAAGCCCTTGAATTATTATAATTAGCATTGTATTCAACTATTCTGGCATATGCTGCAAAGTGTTTCAAATTTATCGGAATATTATGGTGAAATTCGATCAATTATGCAAATAAAACACCTTCTTACCCCCCTGTACACAGGCGCCCTCCTGTACGCGGGCGCTCTCCGGGCCCAGCCATCGGTCGCTACGGATGCCGCGACCCTGGTACGTAAAGTAGCCGACCATATCATCCAGACCACCAGCTTCCGTTTTGTCAATAGCAAGACAGGGGAAAAATTCGAGTCCCTGAAGAGCACGCCCTCCTCCCCGGATATAAAGGCGGAGAGCAAGTTCAATAAATGGGCCTATGTCAATGGCGTCCTGTCGGTGGGTATGGTACAGACAGCATCCGTGTTGAAGGACCCTAAATACTCCGACTACTCCCGCAAAAATTTCGATTTCATCTTCAGCAACCTGGATTTCTTTAAAAAACAATACGACGCGGGTGTGAAAGGCGTCGAATACCGACCGGTATTTCACATTGGCTCCCTGGATGACTGCGGCGCCATGTCGGCAGGCCTGCTGGACGTATACAGCTTTGATAAGAGAAAGGATTACATGGACTATCTGCAGAGAGTAGGCGATTATATCCTGAACCAGCAGCTCAAGCTCCCCGATGGCACCCTGTCCCGCAATCACCCGCATAATATGACCCTCTGGGCGGACGACCTGTATATGAGCGTACCCTTCCTCGCCCGTATGGGAAAGCTCACAGGTGATATGAAATATTTCGACTTTGCCATCCGGCAGGTGGAAAATTTCAATCGGTATCTGTACGACAGCACCACAGGCCTCTATTTTCACTGCTACTACAGTGACGAGAACATGAATGGAGTGGGACGCTGGGGACGCTGCAATGGCTGGCTCGCCCTTGCGCAGACGGAATTGCTGAACAACCTGCCCGCCGACCACCCCAAACGAGCCGAGCTCACCCGGCTGCTGCTGCGTCAGATCAAGGGCTTCTCCCGCTACCAGGACATCAGCGGACTCTGGCACCAGGTGCTGGACAGACCCGACTCCTACCTGGAGACCTCGGTCACAGCCATGTTCGTATATACGGTGGCCCATGCGGTGAACCAGGGATGGATCGACAAGAGCTATATCACCATCGCCCAGAATGGATGGGAAGGGCTTGGAAAGAAAGTAACTCCGGAAGGCGAGCTACAGGATGTATGCATCGGCACCAACATCGCCGAAGACATACGCTTCTACTATGACCGTCCCCGCGAGACAAACGACACACATGGACTGGGCGCCTTCCTCCTGGCAGGCACGGAGATCGTGCTGGCAAAGGACAAGCTGGTGGACCTCACGAAAAAGCGGTAGTTTTCGTATCAGATCTTAAAAAACCCTTTAACCCTGGAGAGGAACGCATCCTTTCTTCGGCGTGATACCTCCACCTCCTTACCGTTGGTCAATATCACGCTCCCCCCCTCGCCCCGTATATATTCTTTTATATGCGCGAGATTGATCAAAAAGGACTTGTGGATGCGGTAGAAAAAATTATCTTCCAGCAACAATTCGTAATCGATGATCGATTTGGAGGCCACGATAGTTGTTCCGTTGATCATATGAAAAATGGTGTAGCTGCTCTCCGCCTCGCAATAAATTATATCGGACAAATGGATGACCTGAAATCCTTTAAGGCTGGTAACGCATAATTTCATCTCGCTGGGCTTATGCTGCAGATTGTAAAGAAATGTATCGATATTGCCCGAAATGTTTTGGGTATTGATCCGGCCTGCAGCCCGCTGCACCGCATAGGTGAGCAATACTTCGTCTACCGGCTTTAGCAGGTAATCCACGGCGCTGTACCGGAATGCCTGGAGCGAATACTGGTTATGCGCAGTAACGAATATGATCTCGAAATGGATATCCTTGAGCTCGTTCAGGAGGTCGAACCCGTTCTTGCCCGGCATGGAAATATCAAGGAAAACCAGCTGGGGTCTCATCAGCAGTATGGCCTGCACTGCCTGCGGCGCATTTTGGCATTCAGCGATGACCTGCAGTTCCGGACAATTGAGCTCCACCAGCTTTTTCAGGGAGCTTAAGCCCCTGAGCTCGTCATCTACCAATATGGTCTTGATCATACATTCGTGTTTAATTGTTGTCTGATGACGCTTCATAGGCCGGTACCACCAGCTTGCTGACGGTGCCCGTATCGATGGCGCCGCTGATCTCGGATTTGTCCTGTATGGACAAGGAGCAACGGATATGATATTTCTCATTTAAGATGGCGATCCGCTGACGGATATTGCAGATGCCCATCGACGTATGCATTTGCTGCGAGTCATTCCTATTTTGCAGCGAACGCCGGATACCAATCCCATTATCCTCTATTTCGCAAACCAGCTTTCCTTCATCGATGTAAAACAGGATATTGAGCTGCTTGTCCCCTCCATTGGGGAGCAGACCATGCCAGATGGCGTTTTCAACCAGCGGCTGGGTCAGCATGGGTGCGATCCTGATCTCGTCGACATCTACTTCTCCCTGTACGCCGATGTGATAATTGAAGTCTGAAAAACGCAGCTGCTCCATCTCCAGGTAGCTTTCAAGATACTCTATATTCTGTCTGAGCGTAATAAACGTTTTACGGGAATGCTCGAGGTTAAGACGTATCAGCTGCGCAAACCGGCTGAGATAGAGGGAGGCGTTCCTGGTATCCTGATGAAGGATCATTTCCTTGATGCTGTTGAGCGAATTAAAAATGAAATGAGGGTTCATCTGCGCATGCAGCGCTTTCATCTCGTATTCCGCGACCTGTCGGTCAAGGCTCATTTTTTCGCTCAATCGATGGATACGGCTTCTGTATAAGGACCATACCGCGGTGATCAGCACGACCATTGCCAGGACGATAAACCACCAGGACCTCCAAAAAGGAGGCCTGACGACGATGGTCAATTCCCTGACTTGCTCAGGCCATCGGTTGTTGGCGGAAAAAAGCTTCAGCTGCACCCGATATTTCCCCGAAGCAAGGTTGTTGAAATTCACGCTATGCTGCCAGTTCAGCAGGTGCCAGGAGGTGTCGGGCGCGGGCGCCACGCGATAGGCAAACCGGTTGTCTTCAGGACTCCTGAAGTTGACGGCATTGAAGTCGATCTGGACAGAGTTATCCGTATAAGACAAGGTCAGTCTTTCAGGATTGCCTATAAGCCGGCCGGCCGGCGTATTGATCGCATCGATGAACAGCGCGGGCGAAGACTCTACCGAACGGGAGAGATCGGGTTTAAAGCTGATGAGATGATGTCCCGACCCGACATAAAAGATATTCTGCTCCTCATCGTACCAGCTTCCCTTCCGCAGGCTGGTAATAGCCATGGGAAGCCCCTCCGCATAGGTATAGAGCCTGCTGGAATAATTATGTATATCAAAAACCGAAATGCCATTGTCGATGCCGAGCCAGATATGATCGTTGATCACCGGAGAGCTTGCAATGATATCCCCGTCCCAAAAATTATTTTCATTTTTACGGAGGTACATTTTGTTATGAGTGCAATCGTATTGAATGATCCCATTATTCCATGAATACAGCCAGAGGTTATTGTCCTTATCCATATCGAGGATGGCGATATAGCCGTTCAGCGTCCGTGCCACCGACGGATATAGGATAAGCGTATCCACCCGCTGTTTGGCCGCATTCCAGCGACAGAGCCCGTCGCCTGCAAACCAGACATTCCCCCGGCTGTCCTTTGCCATGCTGAAGCAATAGGTAATTTTCAACAAAGGAGTTTTAGCGCCCGACATATCGGTGAACCGGCGGGTATCCCGGCTATAGTATACCAGGGAATTGAGATTGCCGAAGGAGATCCAGATGTTCTTTTTTGCATCTTCGATCATGCTGATCGGGTTGATCTCATTGATCCACGCCATCTCAGGTGGCGGGGTCACGCGGCCGAAACTGTAATGGGAGGTATTGAACCAGAGGAGACCGGTACGGGTTCCGATCCATAGGGTATCGTCGCTAAAGGGGAAAATATTGTAGATGGTATTACAGGTGGGGCCGTATTTTCCAAAGTCGAACCGCTGTCCGTTTCCGGGATTGGATCTATCCAGCATTAGCAGACCGCCCTTGTTCCGGAGCCCGACAAACAGCTTGTCATGTTGTGCATAAATGGCCCTGATATCACAGTTGCGCAGATCCGGCCATCGCTCCGTAAGATCATAAGCATTATAATACGGACTGGAAAGATTTTGTTTGTAGAGGCCATTATCGGTGCCGATCCAGAAGCGTTCCTCCCGATCGCGAAATATGGTCGTGCAATGTCTGCGTGTAAAGTATTTTTCCCCATGCAGCCTGAGCTGGTGGGTGGCGGCATGATAATCGAAAAGATAAAAGCCGGTGACCTTCCCTGTTATGGCAAGCAGGGTATCGCTGAGATAGAACAGCCGGCTGTTGGGGGCATCGAAATTGGCGCCTGCATTGAAGGGCATGGGAAAAGAAAAGGT
>DASZWE010000736.1:0-6788 GCA_035546735.1 Puia sp. | reverse complement strand
CCGGGCCGAATAGGTCACATTCTGTGACAGGCCTTTGGCATTCACCTGCAATAGGGCCATCGTGAGTAGTAAAGCTGTTATTCGCATAGCGAGCCATGTTTGACGCGCAATCCCGCAAAATGCCGGACGGCAAATTGGAATTTTCATACTTTTGTTGATGTTTGGGTTTTACGATAAATAAGTCTTCGCCGATTTTATATTCGGGTGACCCGAACTACTCGCCGTTCCACCTCGTACGTGGAGCGGTTTTTTATTCGAATGACCTTGTATACTTCCTTAATTTCTGCCCGTCCTTGGGAGATCCGTCTGCCCGTCACAGGCAGGTCCGCAGCCCCTGGCAGGCTACCCCCGGCAGCCCGATCCCTGTCAACGCAAGCTACCCCCGGCAGCGCTGGACGAGCCGCCCGGTCACTGATAGATCACGATCCGCCGGTCCTCCTCGATCCTGAAATGCACCCGCGTCTGTTCCAGGACCTTCAACACCTGGGCAAGCGTCAGCCCCCGCCCGATATCCCCCTTGAAATCCCCTCCGGCCGCAGGCGTCACCCCGTCATACCTTACTTCCACATCGTACCAGCGCGCCAACTGCCGCATCACAGTTTGTATATCCGCATTGTCGAAATGGAAATAGCCATTCTTCCAGGCTACAGCCTCTTCCGCATTCACCTCCGCCACACTTATCCTTTTATCCCGCTGACCCAGCGACGCCTGTTGTCCCGGACGCAGTGTTACCTGCCCCGCCGCATTGCTGACCCGGACAGCGCCTTCCAGCAGCGTGGTTCGCGTAGCCGGCTCATCTTCATACGAATTGATATTGAAATGGGTACCCAGCACGGTGATCGCCTGACGCCCCGTCTGTACGATAAAAGGCCTCGCGGCGTCCGCAGCCACTTCGAAATAAGCCTCGCCCGTCACCTCTACCGGGCGCGTTGCGCCTGTGAATCGGGTAGGGTAGTGCAGGGAAGAAAAGGAATTGAGCCATACCAGCGTACCATCCGGCAGGGTCATACGGAACTGTTTGCCCTTCGCCGTAGTCAAGGTATTGTATACTACCTCCCGACCGCCGCCGGCCACCTCATACACCAGCTGACCATTGCCTTTCTTGATCACCCGGGTGCCGCCCTGTTGTGATAGCTCTCCATTGCCCGCGCTGTCCAGCACGACCCGCGAGCCATCCGCCAGCCGGAGAACAGCGCCATCCTTGCCCGGCGCCACATCGTTTTTATATACCTTACCGATCTTCCTTATCTCGGAAGGTCTTGACTTCAACAGGTATACCCCCGCCAACGCCAGCATAACCACAGCAGCCGCCGCGCCTGCCCATCGCCTGATCCGCCGTGTCAGGATCGCCGTACCCGTATTCCGCACCCTGTCCGTCCTCCACTCATGCGTCGTCCCCATGCCCGTGCTACGTTCACCTCCCGCCATGTCCATACCCAGCTCCCTGGCCGCTCCCGCACTCCGCGCACCCGCCCCGGCCGCCTGCTGCACAGCCCGCAACATCCGTTGCCGCTGGTCTTTGTCCGTCAGCCCCTCATGCCTTGCATCAAAAGCCTCTCCCCGGATCATGCTTTCATCCGGCAGCTGGTCATTTTCTTTTACCAGCTGAAAAAACTCCTGCAGCTCGCTTTCACTCAGCGAGTCGCGCAGATAGCCGTCTAATAGTTCTTTATATCTGGACATAGATGGATTGATATAGGATCAGGTCCCGCACTAAAGACGATGCCCGCGCAGGCATGTACCAGTCCGAACAAAAAAAAATTTAGGAAAGTAGGAACGCCGCCTGAAGAAGCAGGAGCAGCGACACCAGTTCGTGGCTATGGGCCTGAAGATACGTGCGGATAGCTCCCAGCGCCTTATTGAGATGATTCCGGACCGTCAGCCGGGAAAGATCCATCTTACGCGCTATCTCATCCAGCGACATGTCCTCGTTACGCCGCAGCCGGTAGATCGCCTGCTGCCGGGGAGGAAGCAGGGCCACCGCCTTCTCGATCATTTCTCCCGACTCCTTAAAGATCATCTGCTGCTCGGGACATAAAGAAGCCTCCTTAAAATGACGCGCCAGCTGCTGCTGATATTTTTTCTCCCGGAGATTCTTTCGTAAGTAGTCGATGATATGATTACGGGTGATGATAAATAAATGATCCCGGAAGCTGTGGATCTCCCGTAGCTTATCCCTTTTGAGCCAAAGCTTTAAAAAGATGTCCTGGACGACCTCCTCGGCGCTGTCGGAAGTCTTGGTGTGAAGGATCGCAAATCCATAGGTCATGTCCGCATACAGTTCGAACAGACGGGCAAATGCTTTCGCATCGCCGTCGGCCACCCGATCCAGCAGCCCTCTTTCATCCAGCAGTGAAAGTTTCTCGATCATTACGTAAGCAGCAGAGCCCATTGGACCCTAAAAGTATAAATTTTACCTGTATATCCCGACATTCAAAAAATTCCGGCGCCAGACTTAATAATTTGATAAAAGTCCGGGCCTTCGTCAGCGCCCCATGTATTGACCCTTCCTCGGTCGGTCGGAACCCTCCCGGGGGCTCGGTTCTATCTGAGGCCTTCGCGACCTCCCAACCACCCCCGGCGGCCCAATGGCCTCGTATCCGTACCTTTGCCCCATGGGCCAAAAAAAGCTGATCCGTTTTGCCGCAATACAAACTTTCCCCAATGTCCTTCAATACCCCGAAGACATGGCCGGCCGCTGGGCCGGATTCTTCAAAACCGACCACCCCCTGACCCTGGAGCTGGCCTGCGGTAAAGGCGAATACACAGTGGGCCTGGCTAAAATGTACCCCCATCGCAATTTCCTGGGCGTAGACCTCAAAGGCAATCGGATCTACATCGGCGCCAAAAAATGCCTGCAGGAAAATATTGCCAACGCCGCCTTCCTCCGTACACAGATCGACAGACTCCCCACCTATTTCAAGCCGGGAGAAGTAGAAGAGATTTGGCTCACCTTCCCCGACCCCCAATTGCGAAAGTCCAAGGCCCGTAAAAGACTGACACACCCCAAATTCCTCCGTCTCTACCAACAAATATTGATACCCGGCGGACATATTCATTTAAAGACAGACTCCCCCGTACTGTACAATTTCACCCGCCTGGTCATCGATATGTATGGACTCCCCCTCCTGGAAAGCTCCGATAACATTTATGCCGGCGCCGCCCCCCTGAAAGAAGAGCTGAACATAAAGACCCACTACGAAGGCCTCGACATCGCAGGCAGCCAGCGCATACATTACCTTCATTTTACATTGCCCTCCACTCCCCTACCTTCATTGGACGAAGAGCTACAGCAAAAAGTAAGAGAAATGGAACCCGATGCGGAACAACAAACCATCACAACAGAATGAAACAGTTCCGTGAAGGCGAAGAATTCTATTACAACGCAGAAGGATGGATGGTCCTCACAGAGAAATTTCACCTGGAAAGAGGCTATTGCTGTGGCAATGGATGTAAGCACTGCCCATATCATTATATCAACGTTCCGGAACCACGCCGCTCGAAATTGATAGCACATCGCGCATCCCCCGGCAATAATTCTATAGAAAACTCTTCAACCCCCTAAGCGCCCTTAATTCGGTATTTTATACGAACTTTCCCCATTTCCGCCCTTTTATACGAACTTTCAAATTATTCGTATATTTACACGAACCACTCATCTATGAAAGAGTCTAAAAAATTACGGGCAATAATAACAGGAGATATTGTTAATTTTACGAAGCTCAGGCCTGCCCAGGAAAAACAATTGCTTAAAAGCCTGGGTTCAGCCCTTAATCCCTATCCATTTGAATTCTACCGTGGAGATAGTTTCCAGGCCTGTATAAAAGAGCCTAAGTTCAGTCTGCGAATAGCATTGTTATGCAGGACATATGCTATCAGCTTGACAAAAGACAGGAATAAAGCATCCTATGACGTTCGCCTCAGCATTGGCATAGGAACCATTTCAGAGCCTGTGAAAAAACTGGCCTCTGCAAAAGGAGAAGCTTTTTTATTCTCAGGCCGGGCATTCGATGAATGGAGGAAAAAAGATGCCCGACTGATCATTACGACAGGGAACAGCCTGATCAATACAGGGCTGGAGATCCTGGCCAATTATATTGATGCTATTTTCAGCAATATGACGGCCAAACAAGCCGAAGTTATTTCCGGTCTCCTTACGGGCCTGACTCAACAGGAAGTGGCTGCTCACCGGCGTAAATCAAAAAGCACCGTCAGCCAGCTCGCAGCAGCCGGCAGATGGGCTGAGATAGAAAAGCTCTTGCAACATTTTGAAAACCTTATCAACTATCTATTATGAACACCATAGCCGCAGTTTGGCTGATAAAACTAATCCTTTCTCATCTCCTTACCGACTTTGTGCTCCAGCCTTCCAGCTGGGTAAAAGACAGGAAAGACAAACATTTTTCTTCGGCAAAACTATACACACATGGGCTCCTCACCGGCATCATGGCGTGGATCATTCTTGGCAGCGCATACTGGTTGACCGCAACCATTATCCTCCTAACACACACCCTCATCGATGGCTGGAAATCTTTTCGAAAGGATACGACCTTTTATTTCCTGCTGGACCAGGCCCTTCATATAACAGTGATCCTTACTTGCTGGTACTTCAATTTTTACCATTGGATCAATCTATTGGAATTCATATCCCGGCTAAATACAAAACCGCAATTTTGGTCGATTGTCACTCTCGCCATCTTCCTGACCACGCCAACCGGCATCCTCATAGGAAAGCTGACCAACCAATGGCGAGCAAAGATCGCACATGCAGAAAGTCTTGCTAATGCGGGAAAGTGGATCGGCATAACAGAACGGTTGATCGTATTTGTTCTCGTCCTTCAAAGTCAATATTCCGCTATCGGCTTGCTTGTTACAGCCAAAGGCATTATCCGCTTCAATGAAAAAGATCGTCCGGAAACAAAGACCGAATACCTTGTAATAGGAACGCTGCTCAGCATGGGCATCGCCATTGGCACAGGACTCCTTATAAAAATTTAATTTCTTATCATGGCTACATCCAAAAAGAAAGCCGACTCCCCCTCAAAAAAGCCCACCTCCAAAAAGCCTGCCCGCCCCGCAAAAGGTCGCAACCCGGCAAAAGTCTCCGCCCGCGAAAAACTCACGGCCGTCCGCCCCTCGGGCAAAAAGGATGATAACTTCTTCGAACTCGTTCACGAAGTCGCCCGCCAGATCCCCAAAGGCCGCGTCACCTCCTATGGCGCCATCGGCGCCGCCCTGGGCACCCGCAGCTCCGCCCGCATGGTAGGCTGGGCCATGAACGCCTGCCACCTCGCCACCAAACCCGTCCCCGCCCACCGCGTCGTCAACAGCATCGGACTGCTCACAGGACGCCATCATTTCAATCCCCCTGAAAAAATGCAACAGCTCCTGGAAAAAGAAGGAATAGTAGTAAAAAATAATAAAGTGGTAGACTTCGGCCGCCTGTTCTGGGACCCCTCAAAAGAATTATAAAATTCTTCAATCCCCTGATCGTGATTACTATTTATTGACCTTTTAATTCTTTGAAAATTAGTTCCTTTGCCTATAACCCTAATCTTAGGCATGAGTATTCAATTAACTCCAAAGAGCGGTTGCATGTTCCCTTCTATTTAGCTGTCATTAGCATAGGGCTAATCCATATACTTAAAGTCATCATCAATCTGCCTGAATGGATTCCGATCCCATCTGCATTCGCCATTTACGGAGGATTATACAAATTATTTGATAAGTATATTTGGAAATGGAAGTGGCTTCGTTCTACAGGCTTGATCCAAACGCCTAATATGAATGGTAATTGGATGATGGAGACAACATCTTCATTGACAGATTATAAAATTACATATGAAGGTCGTTTATGCATCGGGCAAACTTGGACCAGGATAAGTTTGTTCTTTGAAGGCAGCAATGCAACCAGTACTTCTCAGATGGCATCAATTGCGATCCAAAATCATTCACTGTTTGCGTTAGAGTGGGAATATCTTTCACGAAAGAAACCTGAATATTCAAGAGAAGATTATATGCATTATGGGATAACTCGATTACAATGGACAGGGTCTGATTCTATGAATACACTGGAAGGAGATTATTATACGGATAGGAGTAGGCACAATTATGGAGAGGTAAAAATAAAAAAGGCTTAGTTTCATTACCGGAGTAAGAGGAGTTACTAAGCCATTGGGAGTACAACAAAATTAATGAAATGAATGATGAGTTGAAAGAAAATAATTCTGAAAAATTGTTAAAAGCAACTTTAGAGCTGAACGCGCTAATTATCATTGGATTATCTGTGTTGGAATATAATATTAGAGAATCCATGGTCCAGGTGTTCCAAACTGCTTTAGGGCCTGAATGGCTGAGTCATGCCTTAACAGACAAAGGCATTCCCATTTTCAAAGAAGAGGCATTTATTATTACTAAACGCAAAAGCAATCAGTATGTTCTCACTGAAAAAAAGTTCACAGAAGAAGCTAGTATGGGCTTCTGGGTTGAATTATTCAACAAGGAAACTTATAAACACCTAAAAGGAATACCTATTCAAGCATTTAAATATCGTCTACCAGCTGTTAAAAGAAATAATATCTATAAAATGTTTAAGGATTTAAAAGATTTGCGCAACCGACTTGTGCACAATAGGCTATCACCAACCCTCTCAAAAGAAGAAACAGCTCTTTTATTGAATACACTACAAAAGGCAGGAGAAGATATTCGAACTTTAGTTAGCTATATTAATCCGTCCGCTTTAACACTTTTGCCCCAAAATATTGACCAGAAGATATCAGAAGTGAAAG
>DASZWE010000735.1:0-38711 GCA_035546735.1 Puia sp. | reverse complement strand
GCCGACCTCTTCGTACAGGCCCGCGTCCTGTATGGCATCCATGGCCAGGTGGAGAAAACGCCATTCCCGGATAAGTTCCGGATCACTATCGATCATTTCCTGTGTTTCGGCAGTGATCCCTTCCCGCAGGCTGCGGTCCAGATGATCGATCAATGTTTGGTTTTGTTCCATAGGTTAACTTTTAACTATTTCACTTATCTGTTGGGCGATGGCGGGGTTGCTTTTTATAAACCCGGTGAGCGCCTGCAGACACTTGTATTTTTTGTTCCTTACCACCTGTTCATTCTCGTAGGGCAGGTGCTCGACGAGCTCTTTCATGGACAGGTTCTCATAATAGAACAGCATCAGTATCTTCTTACAGGGTTCACCCAGGTTGTTGACCAGGTCGCGCAGTTGCCGCTTCTTTTCCAGATCGCCTATCTGGTGGCTGATGTCCTGCTCCTTCTGATCCCGGCCGTATTCGAAGATCTTTTCCCGATGGCCGGACCGCTCCCGTTTCTTCAGCTCGTTGAACCAGATGTTCTTGGCGACGGATACCAGAAAAGTTTTTATGCTGGCCTCCATCCGGTAGTTCCCTTTCTTTACTATCTCGATAAAGGAAACCACCGTCTCCTGGAATACATCATCGGCATCCTGCTCGCTGCCCCCGTAATGAATAATAAAAGAGCTGGTCGACGCGGCATACTGCTGGTAGATGAACAGGATGGCCTTGTTCAGGCTCTGTTCGTCCCTGATAGCTGCTATCAGCTCGGCATCAGTATATTTTCCCGCGACTTTCATAGATTGGTAAGCGCTGAAGGATGAAATGTAACCTCCGGCCTTAAAAAATTAGGGGGTTCGTTAAAGGTTTCCTTGTATCCATTAAAACGCCAGGAGTACCATTCAATTGTATATTAGTGAGTTATAGCAATCAATACGTGTAATACGCTGATAGATAGCAAATTAAGTTCCAAAATTAGCAAAAGACATTAAAATTTAATTTCCCGCCTGCCGTCCTATCTCATCAAATACGGCTCTAAAGCAGTTCCAGGGGGTATGCTGCGGGTCTGTGTGCATACCGGCGGGGCGGCGGGCGGGCTGATCGATGCCATAATAGCCTCTCAGAAATCTGTCTGTAGGGGACCAGGTGGTTTCCACAATACCCAAAAACCTTTGTTTCATTTCGGGTGTGGACTCGTCGCGGAAATGGACCATGTCTTTGACCTGGGTGATGCCGACGCCGGGATCCCGCCAGGGGCAGGTCACCACCCGGAAGCCTTTCATGGCAAAAAGCACGGCCGTCTTGTCGGCGCGTTCATAATGCCAGTCGCAGATGACGACGTCTTTCGGGATCATATCGATGGCGCGATACGTATTGTTATAGCTGGCTTCCCATTCACCCAGGCCTGTCGTCTTGCCGTCCAGGAGCCGATCGCCCCAGATCCACATTTCCCTTCCCTTTTGCGCCAGATGATCGTGCAGCGTTCTTACTTCGCCGGCGAACAGCTCGGCTTTGTCCCTGCCGCCACAGCGGGGACACTGATCTTCTCCTATATAAAATACTTCGTCCATGCCTGCATGAAAGGCGTCTGTCTCGAATACATCGCATAGCTCGTCGATGACGGCAAAGAGGATGTCATGAAGACCAGGGGCCAGAGGGCAATAGCTTTTGCAATAGAGCTTATCCGGATTGGGCCATTCATATTTTTCCGGGAATTTGACCCAGGGCGTCTCGTCGAACTGCGGATATACTTTCATGAGCTTGTTGGGTGTGCTGGCCCAGGACTGGTGACCCAGCAGGTTGATCTGCGGAATGATGCGGATCTTATGCCGCTGGCATGCCTGTACGATGCGTTTGGCATCCGCCCGGGAAAGGGCGTCCGTGTCCGACAGCTCGGGATGGCTGGTGAATTGATACCGGTAGTCAATGAGAAGGAATAGCGTATTTACCTGGCGGGACGGCAGCTCCTTGTCGATGAAGGTGACGAAGGAGTCCACGCCGGCGGGTTTGGGGGCGTTGATACAAAAGCCACGGACGGGCAGGACGCTATCGATGTTCTTTTGCGGGAACGCGGACAGGGCGGCGCCGCAAAGCAGCCCTATTGTTAGCAAGGTCTTTATAATCATGGAAAGTGTATTTGGTAGTACAATCTACACAATCCCCTATTATCTTTCAACTCTCACCGTCACCAGGTCCCAGGGGGCTATGGTGATGCCTCCTTCTATGGTTGCCAGGGGCAGCTCGGTGGTATTGCTGTAATGCATAGCGCCCACTGTCCCGGACCATTGCAGGGATGTGCGGGCCGCGTGGTCGGAGGAATTGAACAGCGTGACGATCCAGGCCTTGCCATCTTCGCTGGGTTTCAGGGCCTGTACGATGACGTCCTTATTGCTCACCGTCAGCAGGGGCAGCGTGTGCTCCTTATCCAGCGCCCGGGCGACCACCAGCGGCTGTGTGAGGCCCGTGGCAAAACGGGTGGCTTCCGCCGGGGAGAATTGTGCGTGGGGGCGCAGCGCATATCGAAAGGTGATGATGCCTTCCTGGTAGGCTCTGTAATTTGTCTCCCAATGGTTATTGATGGCCCATGAGTAGATCTTTTGGGTGGGTTCGATCTTCTTCCGCCATACGTCCGGATTGGACTGGCCGCCTAATAAGGTGGCAGTGATGCCTCCTGCTTCCAGCAATGGCGCGTCCAGGGTCACCCAGGTGATGCCCAGCTGATCATTGCTTACATCGGCCCATTGTCCTACTTCCAGCCAGTTCTTGCAGGAGCCGGGGATCTGGTCCTCTTCGGGGCGCATGACGCTAAAGGGGATGTCGATGCGGATCTGTCCGTCGCGGACATGGAAGGGGAAGCCGAAATTAACGCTCTCCTTGCCACCGGTGTTGGCCCAGGCATAGTCGCCGGGGTGCGGGTTCAGCTCGGCGCGTTGTTTGTCCAGGATATTGGTCATCTCCACGTGATCGAAGCCGCTGACGAGCCGGACTTCGCGTGTCAGTTTGTTACAGCCGGGGGCGGAGGATTCGATGAGGAGGGTGGCGAGGACGGGACCTTTTTCTTTTATGGTGATCTTTACGGGTCCGTTGCGCTGGAGATCTTTCAAATTACTTCCATGCAGGAACAGATAATCATTGGCATAGCCGCCCGCGGCAGAGTCGATGAAGTTATTGTCGAGGGTATGGCTGCGAACGCTGGCGATGGCGCCGGAGGCGGGGTCGATGCTCACGCGGATCACGCCATTGTCCAATGTGTTGTTTATAACCTGTACACCGTCTGCCGCTTTTTTCGGGGATCCTTTTGAAATAGTATAGCGTCTGGAAGCAAAGGGTGGCACATCCGTAGCGACAAAGGCCAGCTCGCCGGTGGAGAGACGCTGGGAAGGTATCGTCGCGCCTTTTGCGTCCTTTACGATGTCGCCCTGTACGGACAGGGACGCGGGTACCAGCACGAGGTTGGTGCGGGGCCAGGAATTGGTATTGAATACGTCGATGGCGTTGGGGCTGGCGCCCGAAGACACGGCGTCGGCCAGCAGGGTCTTTGACAGCCGGCTGGCTGTGTCGGCATAGGATTTTTTGATAGCCCATTGTTCGACCGTCTTTTGGCTGAGGGGGTTGGTGACGCTGACATCGGCGCCCCAGGTGTGCTCGGAATAGAGGAGTACGTTACGCCAGGCGTCGTTGAACGTATGGGCGGGGAATTTATCGGGGCTTGTCATCGACCACATCACTTCTGCCTGTGACAGGCGGGAAGAGCTGGTCCTGTTCTCGGATGTTTCCAGGGCGGAGGAAGCGGCCCCGTCCTCCCAGTATCCTGTCCAGTCGCCCTGCACGGCCGGCAGCCTGTCCCCATAGGCTTCTTCAAAAGCCCGGAATGCGCGGCTGGTGGAGGAAATGATAAAATGGGGGGCGATGTATTTTTCGTTCCAGTCCTTTACAAAATCGCTGATCTCTATTTCCGGGACGGCATTGTCTCCATGCCCGCTCCACCTTATATAGGATATCCCATAGGGATAGTGAACCTTTCGCAATGCATCCGTATAGGAGGCGACAAACCGGGACGACAGCTGCGAGCCATGTGACAGTGCATATCCTTTATAGGGTATCCAGACCAGGAGCTTTTCCTTGCCGGATTGTGAAAGCCAATAGAAGGGTTTGTTCTCCCAGGATGGCAGGATGTCCCCGATGCGATCGAAATAATTGGGGGCGGCGGAGAAATATTTTATACCGGCCTGGGCCATGGCTTGTATCGTGCCCCAGGTATAGCCGGGGACGTCGCTGATCATGGCGGCGTCCACCTTGACGCCTGTCTGTTTTTCCAGCTCGGTAGAGAACTTGAACAGCTGCAGCAACTCTTCGGGACGGCAAAGACCGGTGAGGGTATTGAGGTACATGCCGTTGAGGGCTACTCCCCCACCCTTCAGCGCATCCAGGAAATCCTGTTTTTGCTGCGGGCTCATGCGGCGGAGGAAGAGGTCGGCCACATAGGTGCCTTCGAGGTTCCATACAAAGCGGGCGTCCTGGGGATAGTCCTTTGTGCGCCGGGCATATTCGATGCCTTTCAGGAGGTTGTCGATCTGCTTCTTTTCTACCGCCGTCTGTATCTCCGTGTAGCCAATATCGTTATGTGAATGGGGAAGCATATAGATAGTGCGTACCGTGACGGGCTGCAGGGCCAGGGTCCTTTCGCCGATGGGCTTACCGGCCTGCTCTACCCGGACTGTGATGGACGAATCCTGTGTCACCACGGGGGTGTGTATTTCCAGCTGCTGGTTGCCGGCAGCCAGCTTCAGCTGTTGCGCGTCCATGCCCCGGATCTTGACGATGAGCTCACCGGCGGCTCCTGTATTCAGCACGGAGAGCTGCGCCGGCTGGTAGGGTGCGCCGACGCTGCGGGCGATGAAAGGGAGATCCTGTACCCCCGAGAGGAAGACCGTGCCGTGTACGGGTTGCGTGGTGATCCCATTGGGGACGTCGAGTCCCAGTCCGTCATAGATGAACCAGCTGCCACTGGTGGAGGTGATGCTGATGCTGTTGTCACCCTTGCTCAGCAGACGGGCAGGGAAGGCAATGCTGAACTCGTAGGGTCTGGCCTTTGAGAAGTCGCCATAGATGCCCTGGCCGGAGCCACGGGGCAGGGTCTGAAGGAATTCCTGTCCGTTGATGTGAATGCTCAGGTGTTCCCGGCTTGCCTGGTGGGTATCCAGCAGCCGCACCCGCAGATGGCAGCTGTCGGCGGTGGGGAGGTCTTTTATTCCAAAGAGGACGAAGAAGCTATGCTGCCTGTTGCCTGCCCAGCCGTCGTCCGGACCGGGCTGCGCCCATGGCCAGTCCATCTTTTCCTTACTCTTTCCCACGATGAAGACTCCGTCGTTTTCGAACTTGTCTCCCCTATCCGCCTCCCCGGCCAGGTCGGCCACGCTGCCATCGGGCCTACCGATCTGCCAGAGCCAATGGGAGCCGGGGACCTGGGACATTGCAAACAAAGCGGGGAGCAGTAGGATTGAAAGGAGGAAGCACTTTTTCATCTTAGTATATATTAGAATGTTCAAACATAATAAATTTTCCCCGACGGGCGAAAATTACTAATCTTTTTAGTATTTTTGAAGCCGGCCTATTTAAATTCTACTACGGAGCAGCAGCCCCCATCAACTCCCTAATTGTCCTCCAAAATTTGAAAATCCTGTCCCAGAAAAATGAAAAATAGTAACATAAAGATGAAAAAACTGTAATGATGGAAATTGTGAAATCTATTAATCTTTTCTTTGACTATGCTATTGCAACGAGACCCGCGTTTCGAGACCATTAAACCAATGATGAAGGAGGGGAAGATAAAAGTGTTTGCGGATATCTTCCGGTATGTGAAGGTCACCATGGTGGCTCGTAGTCTTGGCAAGCGCACGCAGCGGTTCAAAGAGCTGGTTGAAACATTGCATGATTTTTATATCAGGGAACTGGTAATGATCGCCCATTTGTTCGGATTAACCATCGATGAGACGCTGCGCTTAGTAGCAAAGCAGTTGGGAGACATCCATATCGTTGAAGAAGAAGTACGATTCCCCAGCATCGTCCCGCTGGTGAACGATGGAAAGATCCGCATCCTATCTGACATCCTCCGGTACAGCGAAATTGCGAAGCTGGCCGAACCGCTGGGTGGGAACAGGAGCCGGGCTAAGAAGTCCATTGAAAATGTCGAGGATATGCAGGTAAAAAGACTGTTGAATGTGGCCCGCTTTTGTGGACTGTCGGCCACGCAGATCTTTACACTTGTCGCGGCGCAGATAGAAGAAAAAAATCATCATGTAAAGACGAGATCACGGCCCTGATGCCTTTTCTGATACCATAACCATAGCCTATCGGCGAGCCTTTCCTATTTATCGCCGCTTTTAGACCTTTCCACAACCTTGCATTCAGCCGGCTTGACGGAGCCGGCTTTTTTGTTTTCTGCGTGTCCAACGAATTAATTTTAGAATGTAATAGCCAGAATGCATTGTCCAGGTTCAATCATGAATCACGAATGTGTTTAGAACAATGTATGACCACAAATGTTACCGCACCTCGAAATAAACATAGTTCGATCTTATTTCACGTATCTGATCACATTGTTTGCAAACCAATAATGGTGGCGCGAACCGTATCCAAAATCTATACTTGCCTGGTTGGAAGGTGCAACATCGTAATATCTGGATCTTGAATTTGATCGACTCTCCTTTTTTTAAAATAGTACAGTTGCAACATGTATCCAGACAAGGGTCGCTTTCAACCGCATTTGACCTATGCTTGCCGCCACCGTAATCAATATATTTACCATTTTGCCACAGTTGAATATTTGGGAAAATCAAATTTTCGCCCGGGGATTCGACATGCTTTTGAAGAAAGCTTGTGTCAGGAACCCAATAAGAGTTGAAGCCAATTTTTTTTATATCAACTTTGAATACAAAGTCTGATACAGGTCGGGGTTACAAGGACCCGGTTGAGAAGAATACGGCCGAGTTGGCATTTGTTGGGATAGTAAAGGCTTGCGCTGCGTGAGCGATGGAAGCGACAGCCCGGAGGCGTATGTCGAGGACTACAGTGGACAGCGCGACCCGCGGGTGGTAACCGAGAGTAGGGCAAGGGGCGTAGCCCGACCGAAGATTACGAATGAGGAGGGGCGTGTCGAAGCAGCCCCGACGAAGTTCTCGCGGGGCACGCCCTAACGTGAAGAGGCGCTCCGGCGGGAAGGAGTCAGCGTGGCGATCTTCCCGGGGGTGCTTTTTTTGCTCATGCCACGACGACGGCGTCCGGGGAGCGTTCCAAACCGGTAGCTATTGATCGGTATGACAATCGCTGTCGGGGAGAAAGGGCCAGGCCCTCTGTGAAGCACGCGGTAATGAATGGTGCCTTTTATAAAACGGAACAAGCTGCGTAGAAAAACCTTCATAAACAAAAGATCACCTAAAATATGCCATTTATTACAATCCTGACAATCCGTTGATTAGAAAAATTCCACATTCCTGCATTTCCCATTTACGGAACCGCGTCGGAATATCGGGCTGCCAGCAGGGTCAGCTGCTGGAGATACTCTTCCGTCACGGGCTGTCTGCCATCTACCAGCGCACTGCCCACGCCAAAAGCCGCCGCTCCGGCCACGTGATAGTCCCCGATGTTCTCCAGGTTGATCCCTCCCGTAGGCATTAAAGGAATGTGAGGCAGCGGTCCCCTCAGGTCACGGAAATAGGCGACCCCTACCGAGGCGGAAAAGACCTTGACGATATCGGCGCCCGCCCTGTACGCAGTGAGGATCTCTGTGGCGGTAAATGCGCCGGGGATGCTGACGGCGCCGGCCTGCCGGGTGTATTGGATGGTGGGGATGTCGAGTGTCGGAGAAATGATGAACCGGGCGCCTGCATGGAGGGCCTGCCGGGCTTCCGTGGCGTCGAGCACCGTTCCCGCTCCTATCAGGAGATGGTTGCCCATCCTGGCCGACAGGGATTTGATGACCGAAAAGGCGTCGGGGGAGTTGAGGGTGACCTCCAGACACCGGATGCCCCCGGCATAGAGGGCGGCGGCTACAGCAGGCACGGCATCGGGACGGACGCCCCGCAGGATGGCCACGATCTTATGTTTTAGTATTTCTTCCAGGACGGTCATGCCATAAAAATAAAAGGTTTACTAAATACTTGACGCTTATTAAATATTTTATTAAGTTTATAAACCACTACTAAAACTAAACTAACTGCGGAATGATCGCCCGGCAAACCATTCCATTCAATACTCAATTGAAATACAGGCTGGTAAGTCAGCTGTATTTTTTTGGCACCGCCTCCTGCAACGATCTGAGCGAACGGCTCGGAAAAAGCGTCCCCCACGTCACCAAGTCATTATACGAGCTCATCGATGCGGATTATATCATCGAAAAGGGATATGCCCCTTCCAATGGCGGGCGGCCGCCCCTCATCTATGCTCTCCAGCCCGACAGGATGTACATCCTTTCTGTATCTATAGACCAACTTTATACCCGCATAGGCCTACTGGACCTGTCGAATCAATTCGTATTTCCCATCGAGACCATCGAGCTGCGGCTGCTGAACAACAAGGATGCGCTGGCGATACTGACAAAAAAGCTCACCAGGATCCTCAGCCGCATGGGAAAGGATCGTAAGAAGATCATCGGCGCAGGTCTCAGCATGCCCGGCTTCGTCAATACCCGGCTGGGCATCAATTTCACCTATCTCTCCACCCACAGCAAGGAAAGCCTGCGGGACTATCTCGAACGGCATCTGCACATACCGGTGCATATCGAGAACGACAGCAGCGTACTGGCACTGGCCGAGCTGAAAGCGGGGCTGGCCCAAAATCTAAAGGACGTTATGGTCATCAATATTGGATGGGGCGTCGGGCTGGGAATGATCATAAAGGGAGAATTATTCGGCGGCCATACGGGCTACGCGGGTGAGCTAAGCCATATCCCCATCTCGGAGAGCAATACGCTGTGTGAATGCGGCAAGCGGGGCTGCCTGGAGACGGAGGCGACGTTGCGTGTCGTCGCACATCGGGCCATGGAAGAGATCAGGGCCGGAAGGGTCTCCAGCCTGAAAATGGTCGACAGCCCCGAAAAAATGAGCGAGGCCATCATGGCCGCCGCCAACGAAGGCGATCAGTACGCCATAGAGCTGCTGACGGAAATGGGATTCAAGATCGGCAAAGCCATTGCCATTCTCATTCATATCGTAAACCCCGAGCTGATCATTCTGGGCGGCAGAGGCGCCGAGGTCGGCAAGATCCTGATCGCGCCCATCCAGCAGGCTTTGAATCAATATTGTATTCCCCGGCTGGCGGAAGATACACGTGTAAAAGTCTCTCAACTGGGTCATGATGCGTCGCTGCTGGCAGCGGCGGCCCTGGTAATGGAAAAGTTCGGACAAACGTCCCTGTGAATTTAAACTTTATTCGTGCTCTGTTTGGTAGCAGCATTTTTTATTCATTCAAACTAGAGCTTATGAAAAAACAATTAAACCTTCGGGTGCTCGCGCTCCTTCTCTTTGCCCTGTGTCTGGCGACAGGAGCATGGGCCCAACAAAAGATCAGCGGCGTCGTCACCGGTGCGACCAGCCACCAGCCCGTTGTGGGCGCCACCATCATTGTAAAAGGAACAAAGGTCGCCGTCTCTACTTCCGGCACCGGCGAATTCTCCCTCACGCTGCCGGCCGGCAGGCGCAGGCTCATCATCTCGTCGGTGGGTTTTGAAAGCATCGAGACGGAGGTGGCCGGATCGGAGAAGCTGGATATCCAGCTGAAAGAAACCAGCGCGTTGCTGAACGATGTGGTGGTCACGGGTTACACTTCCCAGCGAAGAAAGGACCTGACAGGCGCCGTCACGGTCGTGAATGTGGACAACATGAACCGGCAGCCTACCAGCCAGATCGCCGAACAGCTCCAGGGACAGGCGGCGGGGGTAACGGTGATCGGATCGGGTCAGCCCGGCGAGGAGCCGCAGGTACGCATCCGCGGTATCAATACGTTTGGCGATAATACACCCTTGTATGTCATCGACGGCGTTCCGACGCAATCTATCACGGATTTCAATCCCAATGACGTAGCCTCCGTACAGGTGCTGAAGGATGCAGGCGCGGCCAGTATCTATGGATCACGCGCCTCCAACGGGGTCATCATCATTACCACCAAAAAAGGGCGGACGGGCAAGCCGCAGGTGGCCTACGACGCCTACTATGGCACGCAGGTCCCCAAACACGGAAATGTATGGCGGATCTTAAGTCCGCAGGATATGGCCCAGCTGAAGTTCAATGCGCTGGGCAATTCGGGCACGCCCGTGACCAGCACCTCCGCAGATCCCCTATACGGCCAGGGGCCTGCTCCCGTGCTGCCGGATTATATCTTCCCGGAAGGCGCCAGGGAGGGCGATCCGGCTGTAGATCCATCGCTGTACTATATCAATCCCAATTATACAGATCAAGACGACTATAATAATTTCTATCATATCGTACGGGCCAATAAAAGCGGTACGGACTGGTATCATTCGGTGTTTGCTCATGCGCCGATCAACAGCCAGAACATCAGCGTCAGCGGCGCCAGCGACAAAGCAAAGTACCTGATGTCCTTTAATTACTATGATCAGCAGGGCATCCTGGCGAAGACCTATCTGAAAAAATATACCATCCGCGCCAATACCTCTTTCAACGTCTCGAAAGCCATCCGGGTGGGAGAAAATCTGGCCTACTCCGTCTCCGTGAATCCGCATGTCGACGCACTGCAGGCGTATGGCGCAATCGCCTATACTTTCCGCGAGCAGCCCATCATTCCCATCTATGATATTATGGGGAACTATGCAGGGAATTACGGCGGTCAATTGGGAGATGCGCACAATCCCGTGGCCATACAGCAGCGTACTTCCAACGACAGGACGCAGGACAACCGCCTGTTCGGGAATGTATATGCCGAGGCGGACATTGTCAAGGGACTGATGCTGCGTACGAGCTTTGGCGGGTCGGTGACCAATGGGCAGTCGCACTCCTTCTCCTACCCTACCTATGAGGACCAGGAGAACCAGCTTACGAACAGCTATACGGAAGATTCATACTATGGCAATACCTGGACCTGGACGAACACGCTGCAGTATAATAAGGTGTTTGCCGGTGTGCACAGCCTGCAGCTTTTATTGGGTACGGAGGCATATGATTCCCATTCCGGTACGCTGCACGGGAATGTCTTTGGCTATTTTGTCTTCGACCCGAACTTTACCACCTTGTCGACGGGGTCGGGGTCGATACAGGCCACCAGCACGCGGGCCTCTGAAGGCCTCTGGTCACAGTTTGCCCGATTCGATTATGGCTTCAAGGATAGGTATCTGCTCAGCGGCACTATACGGCGGGATGGCTCTTCCAAGTTCAAGAATCACCAGTATGGATGGTTCCCTGCTGTAACGGCGGCGTGGCGGCTGTCGGAAGAGGACTTTATGAAAGACATTGCCTGGCTCAGCGATCTGAAGATCCGGGGCGGCTGGGGGATCATGGGCAACCAGATCAATCTCAGCTCCGATAATGCATTCAGCACCTATGTCGCCAACAAGGAATCTTCTTATTATGATATTACGGGGTCGAACAATTCCGTCTCGCAGGGTTTCCAGCAGGGACGGTTTGGAAATCCGGATGCCAAATGGGAAAAGGATATCAATACCAACATCGGCTTCGACGCCACCCTGTTCAGAGGAGCGATCAATATTACGGCAGACTACTACATGAAAAATATTAAGGATTTGCTGTTCAATCCGGAGTTACCCGGTACGTATGGAAGGGCAGTGGCTCCCTATGTGAATATTGCTCAGATGAAGAATACAGGTGTCGACATCTCTGTCGGCGGGCATGCGGATCTCACCCGTGACCTCAAGTTCGACGGTACGCTGACCTTTACCACCTACCACAACCGGATCACCAAGGTGACGGATGATGTGGATTATTTCTACTCGGGCGATGGAAGGAACTTTGGGGATAAGTTTATCAAGAACCAGGTGGGCCATGCCGTGGGGTCATTCTATGGATATAAGATCATCGGCTTCTGGAACAGCGCGGATGAGATCACCAATGCCGACCAAAAGGCGCAGCAGGTCACGGGTGTGTCGGACGCTACGTATCAGACGGATGAGGGTGTGGGTAGGTTCCGCTATGCGGATGTCAACGGGGATGGGCAGATCACTTCCGACGACCGGACCATTCTGGGTAATCCGAGCCCCAGCTTTAGCTATGGGCTTAACCTGGGCCTCACCTATAAGAATTTCGATTGCAGCATTTTCCTGTATGGATCACAGGGGAACAAGATCTGGAACCAGGTGAGCTGGTGGACGGATTTCTACCCTTCCTTCTCCGGCGCAAAGGGCTATACGGCGCTGTATAACTCCTGGACGCCCACGCATCACAATGCGAAGGCATCTATCCAGGAGGTGGAAGGCAATACCAGCACCAATGGCGTTCCGAACTCTTATTATATCGAGAACGGATCTTATCTCCGGGCAAAGAACCTGCTACTGGGGTATACGCTGCCCAAGGCGCCTTTGTCGAGGCTGGGTATCGAGGGTCTGCGGGTGTATGTACAGGTTACGAACCTGTTCACCATCACCAAATATTCCGGCCAGGACCCTGAGATCAACGGCAATGGGGTGACGGAGTTCGCTATCGATGAAGGATCGTATCCCAGCACCCGCCAGTTCATCGCCGGCGTAAGCCTGAAGTTCTGATTGTAAATTTTAAAAAAGAAGTTATGAGATCCATTATAAATTATAGCATATTAATAGCGTTTTTATGCTGCGGCTGTCGCAAAAGTTTTTTAGACCGTCAGCCACAGGGTTCGTTACAGCCGGACAATATGGTCAGCAAGAAAGGGGTGAATGCGTTGCTGATCGGCGCCTATGCCGCCCTGGATGGGCAGGACTATGATGAGGATGCCGGCAATATACAAAGTCTGGGCGGCGGCAATGCCTGGGCATGCGCTCCCAGCAACTGGCTTTTCGGCAGCGTCGCCGGTGGTGAGGCGCATAAGGGCAGCGACGGTGGGGACCAGGTGGTCATGATACCCATTCTGAATTTCAGCGTGGCACCCAACAATTCCCTGCTGGATGACAAGTGGAAGGCGGTATATGAAGGGATCACCCGGTGCAATTTTGTGCTAAAGACGCTGGCGCAGGTAAAGGATATGACGGACGATGAAAAGACCAATGTCGAAGCGCAGGCGCGGTTTCTAAGAGGGCATTATTATTTTACGCTCAAGCGCATTTTCAACAACCTTCCCTGGATCGACGAGACAACTACGGACCTCAAGCCCGTCAATACCGTGGATATATGGCCGAAGATAGAGGATGACTTCAAGTTTGCGTATGAGAACCTTCCCTCTACACAGGATGACATTGCCCGGGCGAATAAATGGGCGGCGGGGGCCTACCTGGCGAAGACCTATCTTTTTGAAAAGAAGTATCCCGATGCGGAGCCTGTCTTCACGGATGTGATCACCAATGGCAATACGCCCAACGGGCTGGCCTACGACCTGGATCCGAGCTTCGAGGACAATTATCGTCCTTCGCAGGAGACGAGCAATCCGGAGGCGATCTTTGTCGTGGAAAATGCGGCCAACGCCATTGCCGGGTCTATTTCGAAGGCCAACCAGGGGGATATGCTGAACTTCCCGTATGGTACGGGCATACCTTTTACCTGCTGCGGCTTTTTCCAGCCCAGCATCGACCTGGTCAATTCCTATCGCACAGATGCCAACGGCCTGCCCTATCTGGACGACTATAACAGTCATCCTGTAAAGAATGACCAGGGACTGTTGTCCACGGATCCTTTTACGCCCGACAATGGCAATCTCGATCCCCGGCTGGACTGGACCGTAGGCCGCAGGGGCATCCCCTACCTGGATTATGGAGTGCATCCCGGCAATGACTGGATACGGCTGCAGAGCTATGCGGGTCCTTTCTCTCCCATCAAGAATGTCTGGTGGAATTCCAGCACGGATGCGGATGGAGACAATTCACAATGGGCGCCCGGATCGGCCATCAATGTGTTTGTTATCAGATTCGCCGATGTGCTGCTGATGGCGGCGGAGGTAGAGGCGCAATTGGGACATCTGGATGTAGCGGAAGGGTATGTCAACCGGGTGCGGAATCGTATAGCTACCAGACCGGACACATGGGTGCACAAGTATGTCGACGACGCCAATCCCGGAGCAGGATTTACGAATACGCCGGCGGCCAACTATGTGATCAACCCGTATCCGAACGGGGCCTTTACAGACCAGGACTTTGCGTTGAAGGCCATCTATTTCGAACGCAAGCTGGAGCTGGGGATGGAGGGGTATCGATTCTTCGACCTGGTCAGGTGGGGTCTGGCGGCCACGACGTTGAACAATTACTTCCAGTTCGAAAGCCAGTACACAACGGATGTCGTGGGAGGCAAGTTTACGGCTGGCAAGAATGAATACTGGCCTATCCCCCTGAACCAGATCGATCTGACCACGGTGAATGGCAAGGCGACGCTGACGCAAAATCAAGGATATAAATAATATGCATATGCGAAACATTCAATTACTGCCTGTTTTATTATTGCTGGTAACGGCCGCGGCGGCACAGGATCTTCCCTGCCGCTGGGATGAGCTGACGGCCAGCGACTGGCCCCGGGCGCTGGAAAGATCTTCCCGTACGTGTATCCTTCCTACCGGCATTTTGGAAAAGCATGGTCCGCATGCCCCTATCGGATCGGACCTCATCCAGGTGCGGGAATGGGCGGCGAGAGCGACAAAAAAGGAATATGCCGTCGTCTTCCCGGATTATTTCTATGGCCAGATCAATGAGGCGAAGCACGAACCAGGGGCTTTTGCCCTGCCGGAAAAAGTGGTCTGGGAGCTGCTGGAAAGCACCTGTGATAAGAGCGACCCCGCCACCGACGGGCATGCGGGTGAAAGGGAGACTTCCGTGCTGCTGTATATGTGGCCGGAGCTGGTAAAGATGGACAGCGCCAGGATCGAGAGCGGCGCCAACCAAAGGCGGCTGTCAGTTCCCGGCGTATACACGGCCATATGATGGTACGCTTTCTATCCGAACCACTATGCCGGAGAGGCGCTAAAGCTACCCGTGAGCTGGGTAAATTTGTGACTGACTACATAGTGGACTCTTTAGAGAAAGCTATAAAGGCGGTCAAGACGGACACAAAGACACTGGAGCTTCAGAAAGAATTTTATGACAGGGTAAAAGAGCCTTAGATGATAAAATACCAGAACATGGTGGCGGTCAGACAACCCGCGATAAAGGCTAATACGACTCCGGGGACGGAGAAGTGGTTTTCATGTCTAAGGAGTACGGCTTGGATCTTTTTCATAATTGTGTTATTTGCTCTTATTGAATAAGGCAACCCATATGCCACCTGTATCGGGCTGAAGATCAATACTCATTTCGCATACCCCTTTCCTGATTTGAGCACATGCTCCCAAATTGGGAAAGGGGATTTTCTTTGAAAATTTTTGGTGGGAGGGGGTAACAAGGGGCCGTGAGGGTTGATATAGTAGTATATCTCTCACACTAAAAAATAGGAATTATGAACACGCAAAAATTCATCGCAGTATGTCTCCTTGCAGGAGCCTCTTTTGTTATCAGCAAGACATCCTCCGCCCAGATCAGGCTGGGCGCCGTCACTTCCGCTCATCTTAGCTCGGCTGCCACTGTCAATACGCCGTCTGTCAGCAATGCCCTGCGGGCGTCCACGGCAGCTACGGCCGCCACTGCCGGTCATGTGAAGACTACAGGCGTCAGCGCGGCAAAGGCCACCACCTCGGCTGCTGCTAATACCAGCCACCAGGCCGAGGCCAAAACCTCCGCTGATGCGCGTCAGATAGAAGGCAAGACAACCACCGCCGTCAGCAAGGCGGAGGCCACGAAGGTGGATGCTGATGTCAGCGCTTCCGCATCCGTTCAAGCCAGCGGTCAGAAACAATAGATCCCCTTTGAAACAGCGGTCCGCCGGAAGGCGGCCGCTTTTTAATATTTATAGTATGTACCGGTATATTTTTATTTTGCTACTGTGCGCTCAAACGGCTTTTTCACAGGACACTACTACCCATCTCATCGTAGGAGTCACGGGCAATTCGGCCATGAATTATTATGGCCGCGTGGACAGTCTGAAAACCAAAGGAGTTTATCCTTTTGTCGGCGTCAGCTTTAAGAACGGCGTCTATGTCAACGCCAATTTTGTATTTATCCATAACAGCCTGCAGTCGGAGTATGCGGCCACACTGGTGGAAGGAGGATATAATTTCCAGAACAAGAAAAACAGCTGGTCAGGTAATCTTTCCACCACCCGTTATTTTTATCGGGGCAATACGGATCTTATCCAGTCTGCTATCAGGCAATCCGTTACGGCCAGCATCACGCAGCTGAATAAGATCGTGAACATCACCATCGGCGGGGATATCAAATTCAGCAGCCAGGCCGACCCAGGCGCCCAGGCGGGTCTGGATCATATTATAAAATTCACGCGGGTATTTGGCAAGGCTGTCATCGTGCTGGACCCTTCGGTGTATGTATATGCGGGGACGCAGCATTTCACCCAGACCTATCTGCAACAGCAGCATTTCCTGCTTTTTCCCGCCGGCGAAGAGGTGGTGACAAAAGACAGCCGGGAGTTCAGCATCCTGGCGTATGAAGCAAGCCTTCCCATGATCCTGGCGTATAAAAAATTCAATTTGCTGCTCTCACCGGCCTATGTGCTGCCCCAGCATGTGCTGACAGGTGACGCTCCCGCTATTTTTTACATCACCGCCACGGTGAAATTCACTTTATAAATGTGCGGGAATTGGTCGTACCTTCCAACATCAATATTTCATTTTATACTGAACTATATATGCATGGAAGATCAATTCAGCCGTATCGCTTCACTGATAGGCGATCCCGTACGGGGAAGAGTACTCTGGACGCTGATGGATGGCAAGGCGTATACGGCTACGGAGCTGGCCATCCGGGCGGATACTACCCGTCCTAATTTAAGTATGCATCTGCGCAAATTATCGGATGCAGGGTTATTGAATGTAGAAATACAGGGCCGCCATCGTTATTATACATTTTCCCGCCCGGAGATCGCCTATGCGCTGGAGGCCATGGCCAACCTGCTGCCGGAGCGGGAGCGGGTGCGGACGCCCCCCGCGGGAAACAATGTCTGTCCTTCGGACAACGAGCCTCCGGCCCGTTCCGTACAACCCATTGCGTATTGCCGTCACTGTTATGATCACCTGGCGGGAAGAGTGAGTGTACAGGTGACGGAAAGCCTGGTGCGGCAAAAGCTGCTCGTACACCGGGAAAAGGAGTTCGAAGTGACGGCCGCGGGCGTCAAATGGTTCGAGGCGTTGGGTATCGACTGCGCCGGGCTGAAACAACAAAGGCGGAGCTTTTCCAGGGTCTGTCTGGACTGGACGGAAAGAAAGCATCACCTGGCGGGATCGCTGGGCGCCGCCCTGCTGGAAAAAATGCTGCGATCCCACTGGCTGCGACCGGGGACGGATCCACGGGTCTTTATCGTAACGGGCAAGGGGCAAAAGGCCATGAGCGAGCTTTTCGGGATCGAGCTATTGTAAAAGTGCGGGAATTCGTCTTGCCCTAAAAATAGCCTCATTCCCGCATATGAGCCCTTCGTCGGACCTGCTTCGACACAGTCCTTCTCGATCGTAACCTTCGGTCCCTCGGTTACCGTCCTTCTCGGTCGGAACCTTCGTGGGGCTCGGTTCTATCTGTCCTTCGGACGAACCGCTTCCAGCGGTTCTAATTTTCTTAAAAAAGAAGCTCCGGAGCATTAAACCAGAGGCTTTCTTCCGAGTCGTAACTATCTATGAATATCCCATTCCTCCGCCGAACACTGCCTATCCTTGGGGGAGTTATCCTGCTATCTTCTTTCTGGGGTGAAAAAAAGCCGCATCGCATGCCCTGGCGCCAGGCCGGCCTCACCGAAAAACAGGCGGCAGCCCATCTTCTCAGCCGATTCACCTATGGCGCTACGCCCGGAGAGGTAGACGAAGTCGCCCGCATGGGACTGGAAAAATGGTTCGAACGGCAATTGAAGGCGGATCTTCCGGAGGATTCCCTGGAGGCGCAGCTGGCTCCTTTCGACGCCCTAAAATTAAGCAATGAACAGATAGCCGCCACCTACCCGAAGAACGGACTGGTCATCCGTATGGCCGTCAGGGATGGCATTATCGATAAGGACAGTGTGAAGGCGGACAGGAAAGCATACCGGAACCTCATCCGGGATTATATGGATAAAAAGGGTTTTAAGCCCGAGAATGAATTATTCCGTCAGCTGTACAGTCAGAAGATACTTCGCGCGGCCTATGCGCAGAACCAGCTCAGGGAGGTGATGACGGATTTCTGGTTCAATCATTTCAATGTTTCCATTACCAAGAATGACTGCGCCCAGTTCATCCCCGTGTACGAGCGGGATGTGATACGTCCCGGCGCGCTTGGCCATTTTGGCGATCTGCTGAAAGCTACGGCCCAGTCGCCGGCCATGTTGTATTACCTGGATAATTTCTCCAGCAGCGGTCCTATGGATGAGATGCGGCCAATGGCCCGGGTGGCCCGCAAGGCCCAGGGGCTGAATGAAAATTATGCCCGTGAACTGATGGAGCTGCATACGATGGGGGTGGATGGCGGCTATACCCAGCAGGATGTTACGCAGGCGGCGCGGGTGTTGACGGGATGGACGGTCCGGGAGAGCGGGTATCTTTTTACGCCACGCCGGCATGACAGGGGCGAGAAGACCGTGTTGGGCAAGCATTTCGGTCCCAATGGCGGCGAGGAGGAAGGTCTGCAGCTGTTGGACATGCTGGCGCATTATCCTTCCACGGCGCATTTTATCTGCCGCAAGATCGCGATCCGATTTGTCAACGACGATCCTCCTGCTGCGCTGGTGGACCGGATGGCCAGGACCTTTACCGATAAAAACGGAGATATCCGGCAGGTGCTGCTGACGATGGTCTATTCGCCCGAGTTCTGGAGTTCCCGGGCCATACGGGAAAAGACAAAGTCGCCTTTCGAGCTGGCCATCGGCGCGGTCCGCAGTCTGCATGCAAGGATCGCGCAGCCCATGCAGCTGTACAACTGGATCACCCGGATGGGAGAAAAGATGTATTGTTACCAGGCCCCGACAGGGTTCCCCGATAAAGGACAGTATTGGATCAATACCGGCTCGTTACTGAGCCGTATGAACTTTGGGCTGGCGCTGGCCACGGGGCGTATACCGGGTCTGAGCTTCGACCTCGCGGCGCTGAACGATAATCATGAACCCGAAAGCTCCCAGGCGGCCCTGGTGACCTACAGTCATCTGATCATGCCGGAGCGCGACCTGGACCCGACGATCAAACGGCTGACGCCGATGCTCAATGATCCCAATCTGCCGGAGAAGGTAAGCGCAGCCGATGGAGAAAAGGATATGGATAGTAATAAAGCTGATGCAGCTTCTCTCTCACAGGTGGTGGGAGTTATCATCGGCTCACCGGAATTTCAAAGACGTTAATAAAACTGAAAATATGGTCACGAGACGTGGTTTTCTTAAAGGAGGCGGACTGGCCTTGTTGGGCGTAGGCATGATGGGCGGCATACCAGGCTTCCTGGCGGAAGCTGCCGCGCGGGACAAGATCGTGAGGCCGTACAAAAAAAGAAAAGTGCTGGTCTGTATCTTCCAAAGAGGCGCGATGGATGGATTGATGGCCGTGACGCCTTTTACGGACGCCAATCTGCAGGCAGCCCGGCCTACCCTCTTTATTTCGGCTGCCAAGGGCGGGAATTCCAATCCGCTGATCGACCTGGACGGACGATTCGGGCTGCATCCTTCCATGCAGTCGTTCACGCCCTTGTTTAAAGACGGCAGGCTGGCTGTGGTACACGGCATCGGTTCTCCCAATAATACACGCTCGCACTTCGACGCACAGGACTATATGGAGTCGGGGACGCCTTTCAACAAAGGCACTGCCAGCGGCTGGCTCAACAGGGCCGTGGGATTGCTGGGGCACGACAGCCTCACTCCCTTCACGGCGGTGAGTCTTACTTCCGCCCTGCCCAGAAGCTTCTATGGAGATAATCCTACTGTCGCCATCAGCAATCTCCGGGATTTCGCCATCCAGATGAGAGGCAATCCCATGGCGGCGGGCAAGGTAGCCAGTAGCTTTGAGGAACTGTATGATGAGACATCTCCGGGGTTGTTGAAAGAGACGGGTAAGGAAAGCTTTGAAGCCATCAAGATGCTACAAAAGGCTGATATCCGTAACTATCGTCCGGATAACAATGCCGTATACCCGAACTCGCCCCTGGGCAATAGCCTGAAGCAAATAGCGCAGCTGATAAAGATGGATGTAGGGCTGGAAATAGCGTTTACGGAGTCCAACGGATGGGATACCCATTTCAACCAGGGGGCAGGCAATGGCATTTTTGCCCGTAATGTCACCGACCTCAGTAACAGCATTACGGCCTTCTGGACCGATCTTTCCGCCTGGCAGGATGATGTGACGGTGATGACCATGACGGAATTTGGCCGGACGGTGCATCAGAACGGCACGGGCGGAACGGATCATGGCCGTGCGTCTTGTAATTTTATCCTGGGCAGTGATGTGAATGGCGGGCGCGTACATGGCAGCGTGGATACGCTGGTCCCGGAGAACCTGGAAGATCGCAGGGATCTGAAAGTGACCACGGATTTCCGTTCTGTATTCAGCGAAGTGGCCGACAGACATCTGCAGCTGGGCAACGACAAAGCGCTCTTTCCCGACTGGAATGGAGCGCCTATCGGGGTGATGAAACCGTTGTCATAGATTGCCTTTCTTCATTTCTTCCACGGCAAAGCCGGCGGCCCTTGCCGTCAGCGCCATATAGAGGATGGAGGGACTTTGATTGGCCGTGCTGGTCATACAGGCTCCATCCGTGACAAATACATTCTTACATTGATGGAATTGGTTATGCCCGTTGAGCAGCGAGGTCTTTGGATCTTTGCCCATCCGGCAGCCACCCATCTCATGGATATCTCTGCCTGGCGCCCAGTGGTTATCATACTGTTTGATATCCTTTACGCCGGCGACGTCCAGCATCTCGCTGGCCTGCGTGAGAAAATCTTTTAGTAATTTCTCGTCGTTGTCGTCATAGCCCACAGCCGTGACCAGGAGGGGGATGCCCCACTGATCCTTTTTGTCTTTGCTAAGGGTCACGTGGTTCGACTCCTTGGGAACCGTCTCCCCCTGCATATACATGTACATGCCCCAATTGCCGGGCTCGCTCATATTTTCTTTATAATCGGCTCCGATGCCTGCGCCGGTGGGCTCGACGCCTCTGTTCCGGAAGGCTCCGGAGAAGGCCATATAGCCTCCTACAAAATCCATTTCATGCTTTCCCAAATTGCGGAAATTGGGCATCATGCATTCGGCCGTACGGCGGCCATAATAATATTTATCCTGGAAGCCTTCGATACTGCCGCCTACGGAACCACGGTAGTTCTGGAAGCAGACATATTTTCCCAGGAGACCGTTGTCATTGCCAAAGCCCTGTGGGAACCGCGTGGAGGTGGAATTCAGGAGGATGAGATTGGTATTGAGGGCGGAGGCGTTCATAAAGATGACCCGCGCGTAATAATCGATCTCCTCTTTTGTATTGGCATCGATGACCTTTACGCCTACCGCCTTGCCTTTCTTTTCATCGTAAATAATGGAATGTACGACAGAGAAAGGACGGATGGTGAGGTTGCCTGTCTTTTGCGCCCACGGCAAGGTTGAGGACACTGAACTAAAATAGCCGCCAAAAGGACAGCCGCGCATACAAAGGTCCCTTGCCTGGCATTGTCCCCTGCCCTGCCTGATATGTATGTCCCGGGCTTCCGTCAGCTGGGCCCAGCGGCCCTGGATATAGTAGCGGTCCTTGTATTTTGCTTCTATTCTTTTCTTTATTTCCTTTTCCGCACAGTTGAACTCGAAGGGCGGCAGGTACTCGCCGTCGGGCATGGATGCAATGCCGTCCCTGTTGCCGCAGATGCCGGCAAAGATCTCCACGTGGGAATACCAGGGCGCGATCTCATCATAGGTGATCGGCCATTCGATGCCATATCCGTCGCGTGCGGGGGAGATGAACTCATTGCTGCTCCACCGCGGACAGGCGCGTCCCCAGATCAGGGATTTGCCACCCACCTGGTAGCCCCTGATCCATTCGAAGGGTTTCTCCTGAACATAAGGATGATCCTTGTCTTTTATAAAAAAATGGGCGGTGTCCTCGCCAAAACCCGCGGCCTGCGTGATCAGCGGATTTTCTTCTACGAAGCTTCGGGGCATTTCCCCCCTGTGCGGGAACTCCCAGGAACGCATATTGGCTGTAGGATAATCCTTGAGGTGAACGACACTCCGTCCTCTCTCCAGGACCAGGGTCTTCAATCCCTTTTCGCATAATTCTTTGGCCGCCCAGCCTCCGCTGATGCCGGACCCGACGACGATGGCGTCATAATTATTCATATGGCAATTTCCCTCCTACATCGAGAAGGACTCGGAAACGATCTTGCCGTCTTTGACCTGGTAGACACAAAGTTCTGTCATATCCATTTTGCCTTTTCCCTTCATGGTCACGGCCATGTGCATGGTGACGGCAAATGAATTGTCGGCTAACAAGGGCTCGGATACCTTCATATCATGGTATTCTTCTACCATGGATGACCATTTCCTCCCTTTTTCAAGGATGGCGTCCAGTCCCTTTGTCTCTTTGCCAAAGTCAGATGTGCTGTACGGCTCGATGCTGACAGCATCTTTTGCAAACAGCTCTTTTTGCGCCTTTTCCCAATCTCCCTGACGGCAGATCTCCACAAGTCGATTCGCGATTTCTTTTGTAGTCATAAAAAAGATTTATGGAAGTTAGCGCAAATCTGGTGCCCGGGAAAATAATGTCCGGACAACGGGCCTCCGGCTCGTTCTATCAAGGTTGGAAAGGTTTGATAATCCATTGTGCGCCAGGCTTGAAATCGGTGGGACCCGGCTGGTCGCGCATCAGTCCGTTGAGCCGGTAAAAATTAGCCAGCTGGCGGGTCACCATTGTCTCGCCCGCCCCTACTTCTATCAGCCTGTCGCCCTGGTCTGCCCCATAGCCGCCCAAGGCCGCCGAGCGCACATCGGCTACATACCCGGGCCAGCTGCCGCCGCTCCAGCTGTATCCAAAGAGAAATGGCTTTACGTCGGCCAGCTCCATTTTCTTTTTCCAGTCCAGTTGGAGCTGAACAAAAAGCTCGCCGGGGCATACTGCGAATGCCAGGTCGTCGATGATGATGGTGTTGAGGTGAACGTTGTAGTCCAATTTTTTATCAAACCGACCCGTGAAATGCAGCGAGTCCTCCATCCACCGGATGCCGGATGGCCCAACAGGAGCGGTAGCCAGTTTTTTGGCCAGCTTCACGGTCTGATAGGCCAGGATCTCACCCGTCCTGACCATGGGTGCGTAATCCGTTTGAAAAGGGTCATCGGGGCCCTTCCTGCGTGAGCTGATCTGGAGGCTCTCGATGTTACCACCTGCGCCCTGGACAAAAAGACAGGTGACCTTGTTGTCGAAAGCCTCTTCCACCTTCCGGCAGGCCACGCCGGGGTAGTCGGCGGAGACGGCATAGTTGAAGCAAACGATGTCAGCATGACAAGCATAATTCATGATGATGGCCTTTGGCTGTCCCTGCATATCATCGATGCGGATGACGCCCACCTCGGGGTCTACGGGACCAAAGGGTATCCGTTCCGGATTCTCACAGGTGTATTGCGCGTCGGAGAACCAGGACTCACGGGCATGCCCATCCTCGCGGATGATGAGGCGGTTGAACCCCAATTGCGGGAAGCTGCTGTGGCCACCTCCGATGCGGGCCGGGAAAAGATGCCGGCAGGCGTCGCCGACGGCTTTTATGATCTGGTCCTCGTAGAAGGCGGTGTACGGATTGCCCTGCTGAAAGCTTCGCTTGCCTCCCGGCTGTGGTTCGGAATGATTGTGCGAAGAGCAAAGCATGAGCTGGGTAATGCCATATTGCTCCTTGCAGGTCCTTACAACTCTTTCGCTTGTGAACACGGCCAGGTCCACGGAGACGAAGGCTAACCTCGTTGCGCCTGCCTGCAGCACCAGGCTGCGGGCGTATACGCTGTCATGAATGGGTTCGCCGGTCTTTGGCGTAATATTGATCCTGGACGTGCCGGCCAACAGCTGTGCCACCAGGCAGGCGGGGTACAAAAGTGTGATGAGCAGGAGATATTTTTTCATATCGTATCAGTGTTGAAAGGTGAGGATGGTTTCGGCGATGCCGGTGGGGTCTGTAAAAACTTTTACATTTCCTCCCGACGGCCGGTACCAGGGATTTTTTGGATCGTGGAGAATTAGCTGCGGGACGGCTGCTTTTTCGACGGGCGCGAGGCTGTCTGTCAATGGGCCTTTTGCGCGGAGGCTGCGGAGGATGGGGTCTTTCGTATAGATACAGGAGACCCTGTCGGGATGGCTGATAGCCCAATAATATGCTTCGCCGCCTGCGGCGCCGGCGCCTTCCATGACGGGCTTTTTGGAAAAGCCCTGTTGTGTCAGCTGTTGGTACAGCTGCTCCCATTGGTCTGTCAGAGGTCCGGCCTGCGATGTCACCGGCGCCGCCACGATATAAAATCCTTTGGCCAGCAGAGCGAGGTCCACCGGATCGGGCTCACGCCCGATGCGATCGGCGTGGAATACCCATGGCCGCCCCGGCGCGGGTGTTTTGGGAACGATAATTGTCATGCCATCGATGCCCAGGTCCGAACCCGTGTTCACGTCATATCTGTCATAGCAAGGAGTGAAGAGGGGTCCCCTGCAAGTGGCGTAGGTGTCTTCTTCTTTCAGATAGCGGTAGGTATTGTCGTAGCTGTAGTAATAGCTTTTGTCGAAATAAAGTCCGGGTATGACGGGGGGCGTCCCTCCTTCGGGTGCGGTATTGCTTTCCATCCATCCGGCGATGAGCGCGGGGTCCCGGATACTGTGCGGATGATGACCGGGGCCTTCCTTGATGACGACGGATATACGTCCACCCAGCTGGTGATAGCTGTTCTCCACCTTCAGAGTATGTTCCTCCAGGAGGAAGTCATAGCTGCCGCATACGTGCAGCAGGGGAATATCATGGCGGGCCAACTCATAGAGCTTCTCCATGCTGGCGGGACGAAGGGCGGGATTGTCGGCATAGATACAGGAGACCTTATCGGGGTGCGTGGTAGCCCAGGCGTATTCGTTGATACCGCCGCGGCTCATGCCGATAAAGGCCGGCTTTTTGGACAAGCCGTGTTGCTCCGTCAGGAAATCATACCATGCGTCCCAGTGTTTGTCCGGATCGCACATGATAAAGGCAATGTGATAGCCACGCCGGAGCAGCTCTACTTCCGTCTGCGGCTCATGATCCCAGTAACAGCCGCGCCATGACCAGGGATTGCCTGGTGCTGCTTTTTTAGGCGCCACGACGATACAGCGCAATTTGCCTTTTTCGGCGGGTTTGGCGCCGAACCCTTCTTCTGCTGTCGCCCGGATGGGAGTGATGGCATGGGTCTGTTCGTCCATCAGGTAATCATACCGATCGAACCCATCGTGCCAGGCTGTCTTCTCACCCTCGAAAGGAACGGGTGTTTCTTTGATAACGACATCTGCTCTCCGGGACGCTGGTATTACGATCAGCTCCGTCAGCTGGCCATTCACCACCCGGCCTTGCAGGGTCGTACGGTAAGGGGCATTGAGCCTGAAGTCGGCGTTCCAGTCCGCGGGCCATGCGGGCAGCAGGAGTATCTTACGACCATCTGTCTGCATGAGCATCTGCTGCAGACCGTTCTCGCCATTGCCGCCATTGTCTTCGTCTGGCGCATAATCATGACCGGTGGCCCAGAAGGCGGGGAACTTCAAATGAGGCTCTTTGCGGGTGAGGTTAAAAGAGGTGAACTCCCGGGCGATGTCGGCATAGCCCAGCATGGCGGCCTGGATAGGGTCCTGTTCCCAGCAGCCCTTGTCCTTGAACCTGCGATGGAGGAAGGTGTTTTGCGCCAGTTCCAGGTCGGGTTTTTGAAGACTATAGAGCCGGTAGGGATAGACGGCATATAATTCCGGGTTCTCTTCATTAAAGCTCTTAGCCGTCTGGGGACCCGTATAGGGCAGAAGTATCGGCTTACCCTCCGCGGTGGCGCCCATGGGGAGGGGTGGTAATTCCCGCAGCAGGCGTCGCCAGGCCTGTCTTTGTTCGGTGCTGACCAGTCCATCCGGCAAGGTGATCATCCGGGGGAGAACGGCCTTCAGGGCGGCGATGTCCGGAGCGGGGTCATGTACTTTCCAGAACATCTCGATGGAATTGTCCGGGTCCAGGAGCAGCCTGCCCATAATGTCCCTTCCAAAATGCTGATCGAAGAAAGTGATGCCGGCGGTGGCGATGGGCACCAGCGTCTGACGCGCAAAGGCCGTGTCGCCCGTGTACTGGAAATAATCCAGCATCATCATGCTGAGCTCGAGTATGGGGGTAAAATAGTGGTTGGTATATTTTGGCTCTACCTCGGGGCCCATGTAGGGCAGTCCGCCCCAGAACGGCGTCGTCTCCTGGAAATAAGCGCCGTCGTGGTGATAATACTTTTTTACGAGGGCTTCATTGCCGGGCAGCATCCGGGCATACATGTTAAATAGCGGGAGCATCATGTCGAAGTCCCCTGCCATCAGCCGGGGCCAGTACATGGCGCGGGTGTTCTGGAACCAGTATTGGCCTCCCCAGGCGCGAAAGTCACGGCTGACGGTGAATAAGGAGCCGTTGAATTTTATGGGATACGCGCCCCGGCCCGCACAGGCGGTGACATAACGTTGAAGCGCATATCCTTTTGTCGTGTTGGTCGCCAGCTGATCGCCATGCACAAAGATCCAGCTGCGATGCCAGAATCGGTCCCACCATTGGCGATGGGCTGTGCGGGTCTGTTCCAGGGGGATATGCCCGATGGAGGCGATCTGTTGTTTCAGGCGGGTCTGCCAGGTGGCGGGGGAGGCGTCGGTGGTGGTCAATGGATAGATGGAGATAAGCTTTTTACCGGATACGATGGCCGCGCCGAAGATGCGACCGGCCAGATGCGGGTCTGCCGTGGAAGCATTTCGATGGTACCAGGTGATATTCCCGCGCTGTCCGGGCAGGACAGTATCGCCCTGGCCCAGCCGCCAGTTGTCCAGGCTCACATTTACTGTGGCGGCAGGGTTGTTCACCTCCACCCGGATGACAGGATGATTGGCGTCGACCCAGACGCGCAGGGTGGCGGTCCCTTCCTTTATAAGGATCTCTCCCTCGTGGAGACGCAGGGTTTGGATAAATGCTGATGTCTGTCCCCGGGACGAGATGCGTACGGCTCCCAGCTTCATAAGGACGCCGCCTGTCCGCATCCACTGATCCCATTCGGGTCTTGTTGCTGCTCCCCATGCGTCGGTCTTGGCGATATAAAGGACGAGGTCCCCGTTCTTTTCCACCCATACGTTGCAGCCGATGTCGCCATTACCGATGGGCATGGAGGCGGTGGAGTCGGGACCGGGCTCGTTCCAGGTGACATTACAGGAGTCTAACTGGGTGATAAGGTCGGTCTGGGCCAGGACCGGGGACAAAAAAGACAGGAAGCCCCAGAGGAAAGCAATCGTTCTTTTCATGACGAATTAATGTTTTTTTAAATGGTATCATGGCGCTCGCAAGCTCGGATCATATCGCAAAAAAAGGGTCCGGCCATTAACAGGGCCCTTAACAGATGATTAATTTGGTTAATAATTGTAAAAAAATATCTCCCAAATGGGTTATTACCATAACTTAGAGTATGCGAAATCCAGTTGTTTGCCTGTGCTGCGCCGTCGTCCTGCTGACGGCCTGCCATACCCAGCATGACTATGACAAAATATTCAAGGATCCGATCCTTTATTCGAATACCGTACATGAGCTGAATACGGTGGTGATGGGGAATAACTTCGGGCCGATAGTAGCCTCCCGTAACTATATGTATGCCGCGGTCGCGGGTTATGAAGCGATGGCCGCCGGCAGTCCCGATCAATATTTATCCTTAGGCGGTCAGTTGCACGGTCTGAAAGTTATCGCCAGGCCGGAGAAGGAAAAGAAGATCAACTACGAGCTGGCGTCCCTGCTGGCGTTCTGCAAGTTGGGGGAAGCGGTGACCTTTCCGGAAGGTAGCATGCGCACGTATACGGACAGCCTGAAACGAATGGCTAAAGAGCACGGCATGCCCGACGAGGAATACAATAACACCCTGGCATTTGCCGACACGGTGGCGGCGGCCATCATGAACTGGAGCAAGAAGGACAGGTACCTGGAGACAAGAGGCGCGCCGGAATATACAGTCAATGATTCACCCGGCAGATGGGTCCCTACCCCTCCGGCTTACACTTCCGCCATGGAGCCGCATTGGAGCACCATCCGGTATGTGGTGATGGACAGTCTCGACCAGTTCATGCCTCCTCCACCCTACACCTTTAATGTGACGGACAAGAAAAGTCCTTATTATAAGGAAGTAAAGCTGATCCAGAACACGGTGGACAGTCTGACGCCGGAAGAGGCCTTTATGGCTGATTTTTGGGACGACAACCCCTTTAAGCTGAATGTGTCGGGGCACCTGATGTTCGGGACGAAAAAATTCTCGCCGGGCGGCCACTGGATGAGCATTGCGGGCATCGCGGCGAAAAAGGCGAATGCGGACTTCCCCACTACGGTGATGGCCCACGCCAAGACGTCTATTGCTCTTTTCGACGCCTTTATCCAATGCTGGAATATAAAATATATCTACAATACGGTGAGGCCCGAGACGGTGATCGATAAATATTTCGACGCCAATTGGCGGCCACACCTGCAGACCCCGCCCTTCCCCGAATATACCTGCGGTCATTGTACCATTTCGGCGTCCGCGGCGGAAGCGCTCACCAGCGTCTTTGGCGATAATTTTTCGTATACGGACACGACGGAGCTGGAGTTCGGCATCAACAAAAGATCCTATACTTCTTTCCGGAACGCGGCGCTGGAGACGATGAACTCGCGGTTTTACGGCGGCATTCACTATCGTTACAGCACTATCATCAGCAACAAGATGGGTGTGGATATCGGGAAGCTGGTGGCGGATCGGCTGAAGATGAAAAGATGATCAGAGCTTTTCCGAAACGATGTCCCTTAGCTGACCATTGATCTTTACTTTCACTTTTTTCGGCGTCGGAGAAGCGATGCGATAATGGATGATCTTCCCATCCTTCCACTGCATGTCCACGGTGAAATTGCCGCGGGCTTTCAGGCCTGTGAGGACGCCGGAGATCTTCCATGCGTCCGGGATGGCGGGCAGCAGCTCGATAAAGCCCGCATGGCTTTGCAGGAGCATTTCCGCGATGCCGGCGGTAGCGCCAAAGTTCCCATCTATTTGAAATGGCGGGCCCGCGGACAGCATATTGGGATAGACACCTCCGCCCGCACCATAGTTGATATTTGTCTTAAGTGTAGATTTCATCAGCTCGAGCAACAGCTTATAAGCCCTGTTGCCGTCGTGCAGTCTTGCCCACCAGAGCAACTTGTAGGCGATGCTCCAGCCGGGTCCATCGTCGCCGCGTACATCCAGGGTTTTTTTACAGGCTTCAGCCAGGTCGGGTGTGGTCTCCGGCGTGATGAGGTCGGCGGGATAAAGTCCGTACAAATGGGATACGTGGCGATGCTGCGGCTCGGGTTCCTTGTATTCTTCCATCCATTCCATCAGCCTGCCGTCGCTGGCTATTCGCCCCGGTGGTGGCAATAGCTTTAGATCTTTGGCGAGCGTATCTCTCAACGTCGCATCCTTGTTCAATAGTTTTCCGGCTATGATCACGTGATCGAACAGCTCCCGTATGATCTGGTTGTCGATGGTCGGGCCCATGCAGATGCTGGCGTTGTGGCCATTGGGCAGGGTGAACCAGTTCTCCGGAGAGGAAGAAGGCGCTGTCACGAGCCAGCCCGTTTTGGGGTCGGTGATCAGCATGCTCTTGTAGAATTGCGCCGACCCTTTCAGAACGGGATAGATGCCGGCGAGATATTTCGTATCTTCTGTAAAAGCATAGTGTTCCCAAAGATTGTTGCATAGCCAGCCCGAGCCGCACTTTGTCACGCCCCAGGAAGCGCTTTCCCCGGGCTCCGTAAAGCTCCAGATATTGGTAATGACATGAGCTACCCAGCCTTCGGCGTTGTAATAGGCTTTGGCCGTCCTTTCTCCATTGGGCACCATTCTTTTTACCAGATCCGCCAGCGGAAGGTCCAGTTCGGGGAGGTTGGATACCTCTACGGGCCAGTGGTTCATCTCCACATTGATGTCCAGGTGATAGTCCCCATTCCAGGGGGTCTGTATCTGGTTGGCCCAGAGTCCCTGCAGATTGGGAGGCAGCAGTCCTACCCTGGTGCTGCTGATGCTGAGATAGCGGCCGAACTGGTAGAACAGGGAGGGCAGTCCATTGTCCGCGCCTCCCGATGTGCGAAAGGCGAGGATACGTTTGTCCGTGGTGAGATTGCTGTCCGCCGTGGGTCCTCCGAGATGGAAATGTACCCTGTCGAATAGCTTTTTGTATTGCGCTATATGCTGTTGTTTTTGGGCGGCGTAGGTTTTCATCTCTGCCGCCTTGAGGGTTTTTCGTATTTTCTCTTTAAATGTCTGTCCTTCGGACAACGAGCCTCCGGCCCGTTCTGAGTTGGGATCCCGCCAGTCTGTTCCCGCCGACAGGAAGATGATCGCCTCCGTGGCGCCTTCAATGGTCAGCGCGTCCTTTTCCGCGTGCAGCTGGCCATCCTTCAGGCGAACGTCCAGGCAGGCGCTGTAGCGCATCCCTTTCCCATCGATGCCGTTGTCCAGCTGTCCTTCCATGATGAGGGTGTTACCTTCTGTGAAGATGCTGGCTCTCTCGGGGCGGTTCATCGACAGCCGAAGATGGAGCGCGCCGGGCTGGTCGGCTGTCAGCCGTATCATGTCCACATCGTCCCCGAAGCTGGTGAAGTATTCACGGGTATAGGTGGTACTGCCCACTTTGTACCGGCAGCGGGCGATGGCTTCGTCCAGGGAAAGCTCGCGTTGGTAGTCCGTGTAGCCCGTATCCTTGTATCGATACGCGATATCCAGGTTGCCCAGGGTCTGAAAGCATCCCCAGTTGGCGCCGCCTGATCCTTTGCCTTTACAGATAAAGAACTGGTCGACGATCTTTTGAGCCTCGTCGTTCTTTCCTGCCAGCAGCAGCTGCCGGATCGCGGGCAGCTTTTTATAGGCGTCGTAGTTGTTGGCGTCCTGTGGAGCGCCGGACCAGAGGGTGATATCGTTGAGCACAATATTCTCCCGTGCTATGCCGCCGTCTGGCATCATTCCCAGCCGGCCATTGCCCAGCGGAAGGGTCTCTTCCCACTGATGAGCAGGCTGGTCATACCATAGGTGTAACGGCGGCTGCTGTTCAGAGGAGGCCCGGCTGACCGAAGACTGTGCCGATGCCGGGATAGTCAGTGCCTTAACCAGCAATATGGAGAGAATAAAACCTGTCTTTAACATACCACCGAAATTAGTGGAATGCCTTTTTTGAGAGAATAGACTATCCTGCAAAAAGAATGGATAATTTTATTGGTCTGCCGGTATTGTTTACACCCGGGTCAATTTCACAGGGGCCGTATGATTGGCGTTCCATTGACAGACATATAGGTTCTTGTCGTCGTCCACGCATACGTCATGCCCGTGCTGAAAAACAGGATTTGTCGCGGCCAGGGTGGGCTGCAGCGCGCCTCCCTTGTATACAGGGGCCGCGCCACCGGGATTGGAAACGACCTTATTGCCGGCATCCAGGATAGTGACAAACCCGGAGTCCCCGTCTATCTTTTTCCCATTGGCGTCCTTTGACCAGCAGATGCCCGCATAGATGTTCTCTCCGTCCGGAACGGCCCTGCACACATACATACCGGGGAGGTCTATGCGCCGGATGAATTTCCCGTCCAGGGTAAATATCTTAAAACAATTCTCCTCACGGGAAGTGCAGATCAACGTGGGGTTGCTCTTATCCCGAAGGTCGATGCAGATGCCGTGGGCATTGACGAGGTTATGGTCCGGATCGGCATTGTGATGTCCTCCAAAATGGCGGATATACTGTCCCTTGCTGTTGTAATGTATGATATAGTCGGAGCCATAACCGTCTGCTACATAGATATCCCCGTTGGGGGCTACCGCCGTCTCGGTGGGCTGGAAATATTCATCGTCCTTATAGACGCCGATGGTCCTGGGATGGCCAAGGGCGAAGATGAGGCGTCCTGTAAGGTCCGTCTTTACGACCAGACCTGCCTGGCGTTGGAAGGAGCCGTTCCTGTCCTGGTAGAAGCCGCAGTCCGTGATAAGCAGGAAGTCCTCGCCTCCTTCTTTGGAAATGGTCAGGCCATGTCCGCCCGGGTAGGCGTTGCCCCAGAAATCAAGGAGCTTGCCGGATTTGTCGAAGATGAGGATATTGTTCTTCGTGCAATCGCCCAGCATGATCAGGCGGCCCTTGCTGTCCTGGACCATTTCGTGGCAGTTGGCCAGGGGAGTGTTGTTGACGCTGATCTTGGCCCAGCCTTTGTCTACCTTGTAGGTAAAGGCGCCGTGGCCGACAACGGGCTCTTCAGGCTGGAGGTCCTTGTGCAGGATCGCGAATGTAGATGTTGGCGTAGCAACCGCCAGGGCTGATGCCATGGCTGACTGACGAATGAAATCTCTTCTGGACGGCATGGTAAGATGTTTGAACAAACTTACCTTTTTTTTTCAATATTTTGCTGGTCAGGCGTAAGGGGATTTCGGAAGGTGACGATCAGGATTCTTTCAGCCCGACGCAGGCAAAGGATACGCACGTCTCCGTACCCATGTTCTCCGCGCTGTGGATATAGATCTTTCCATCGTTGTGCTCTACGAACTGCCGTACAAGGTAAAGTCCGATGCCGGTACCTTTTTCGCGTGCGGTGCCATAGGTGGAAAGGGATGGCCCGGACTGTTCGAAGAGGGCAGCGAGCTTGGGAGCCGGGATCCCTACCCCATTGTCCTTTATATGAAGGGTGACGGTATCGTCCTGCATGGTATGGAAAAGGCGGATGGTGCCGCCGGGGTGGGTGAACTTGACAGCATTGCCGATGATGTTCTGAAAGATGATCTTCAGCTGTTCCTTATCGCCGCGTATGGTCATGCCTGTCGTTACTTCGTTGGTCATGAGTATTTTTTTCTGACCCGCCAGATAAGTGTATACGGACAGCACTTCATCGATGATCTGCGAAGGGTCGACCTCTTCCTTTTTGGCAACGATACCGGGTCCCGTGAGCTGGGTGGTGACCCATTGCAGCAGGTTGTTCAGCATATTGTTGTTGAGGATCACCTGCCGGTAGAACATATCGTACAGCTTGTTCTTCTCTTCTTCGGGGAGGTTGCGGGCCTTCATCAGCTCCAGCATCTGCTGCATGGCGGCCATGGGGCTCCGGAGGTCATGGCTGATGACGGAGAACATCTGATCTTTCATCTGATTGGATGTCTCCAGCTGCCGGCTCAGCTTATGCGTTATCTTATAATTCCGGTAGAACACCAGGGCCAGTCCTATCAGCAGGACCGCCAGCAGACAGGCCCCCATCAATAGTACCGTCCTCAGCTTAATTGTCCGCTGGTCCGCACCGGAAAGGTCCTTTAGCTGCTGGTTCTCTTTTTCCCGTTGCTGTAATTTTAAAAAGTTTACTACCTGCTCACGGCTGTCATTATAGAGGCTGTCGTTATATACCTTGTCGATAACCATGTATTCATGAGCTTTCTGATACTGGTGCAGGGCGGCATAGCTGTCGGCCAGTATCTTCGCAGCCCGTTCCGCATCCCATTTCGCGTGTATCTGTTGTGAAAAACTCAGGCTCGTATGCGCCTGTGCAACGGCGGTATCGAATTGTCCGCGGGCGTAGGATACCTGTGCCAGACCTGCATAGGCAAATGCTTTTTCCCAGCTGTCGTTGGCAGAACGCGGATCGCTCAGCAGTTGCCGGTAGTACCGGACCGCGGTATCGAACTGCTTCATATGCAGCCAGGTCTCCCCCAGCCTGTTGAGGGCCATCAGGGAAACATGATGTCCTCTGTCGGAGACCATGGCCCGGTTGAGGTAGGTCAGCGCCTTGGCAAACTCGCCCGTCTGGTCGAAGCAGATACCGGCATTGAACAGGTAAGCGGAAATATGAGAGGAATCTTCATCCGAGCCCGCCAGGTCCACGGCTTTTCTGAACTCCTGCAAGGCGAGGTCATACTGGTCATGTCCCAGGTAAATTAATCCAATGCCATTGTAGCCGGAAGCGAGATGGTGCTTGTCTCCCGCCCGCTCCGCAAGGGCCATGCCGCTGGTGGTATATTTCAGGGATTGCTCATAAGATCCCTTTATGTAATAAGCTTTTCCAAGATTGATCAGTGCCCGGGTCAGGCCAGGATTGTCGCCCATCTGGTCCGCCCGTTCGCGGGCCTTGAGGCTATATTGAATGGAACTGTCGGGATTGATGTACAACCAATGATCTGCGGAGTCATTCAGCCGGAACAGCATACTGTCCGTGGTCTCCTTGTAGGGAGACTGCGCCGGCAGCAGGTAGCTGGTCGACGACAGCAGCAATACGCTCAGGTATGTAAGCGCTCGGATTAGTCCAGGTTGCAATCAGGTAGTTTTTTTAATCTGATGTCTGAGGCCTTCATCGGACCATGGTTCAGACAGACACCGGATGATTTAACGCTACAGTCTCTCCCCAAATTATGATTTTAAGAAAAACTATCTATACATGACTTAAAAAAATTAAGGGTTTTTACCTAATAAAACGGATTGGTCACTCGTTATTACATGCCGGGCAGGGCATCCGCGTTAAAATACGGGCAAAATAACTTTAAATTTAATATCTATATGACCCGAGCTTGCGAGCGCCATGATACCATTTAAAAAACATCAATTCATGAAAAAGCGGATGGTGATGGCCTGGCTGATCCTTTTATCGGGAGGCATCATAGGCATTTTCTGGAGGAGTGAGTGGGTATATGCGCTGCCTACACCTGTTCCGGTGAACTATCATCCGGTGGTGACAGGGACAAAGATCAGCTGGCCGCCCGGCAGCGCAGCATTGCTTCCGGCGGACCACAAGCCCCTGTTATTGCATTTCTTCAACCCCGACTGCCCCTGCAGCAGATTCAATGTTCCCCATTTCCGTGAGTTGGTAAAACAATACGGACAAAAGGTAGACTTTGCCGTTGTCCTCATGACAGATAAAGATTATTCTCCCGGCGACATCCGCCACAGGTTCGATCTTCCGGAGAATATTCCTGTCATCCGGGATTCGCTTATAGCCGTCGCCTGTGGCGTTTATTCCACTCCGCAGGCGGTGGTCGTCGACACCAGCGGTCAGCTTTTTTACAGAGGCAATTACAATCGCAATCGTTATTGCACGGACGAGAAGACCAGCTATGCCAGACAGGCGCTCGAAAGTCTGCTGCACCATGACCTTCATCCTACATTCGATCCAATGGCGTTAAAAGCCTATGGATGTAAACTACCGACCTGTACGCAATGAAAACCACCCTCAACGACCCGCCATCCGACGCGAATCTGCATCAGCAGACGGCGCATTATCATCTTGAAGTTAAAAGAAGATCCGACAGGCTGATGAATTTTTTCCTCATCGGGTTCTTCCTCACCGGCCTGGCCCTTGCATCCTGGTTCGATACCTGGATAATTGCCGCGGGCTCAGGAGGTCTCTGTTTGCTGGCCTATTATTCCGTCAGATGGACCCTTCCGGAATCCGACCTTTATCAATATGTATTGAGCGCGGTGTTTGGCATTTTTATGGCGCAGTTCATCTACCAGATGCACGGTCTGTTCGAAATGCACTTCTTTGCCTTCATCGGTTGCACGATTCTCATCACTTATCAGAAGTGGAAGTTACAGATACCCATACTGCTCATCATAGTCCTTCACCACGGGATTTTCAATTACCTGCAATATTCGGGTAATACGCATATCTATTTCACAAGACTGGAATACCTGGACCTCACCACCTTTATTATGCATATCGTCCTCGCCGCGGTCATTGTCTTTATCTGCGGATTATGGGCCTATCAATTGAAAAGGTCCGGCGCTATCCAGATACTCCAGGCGGTGGAAATGGGCAAAATGCAGCGGGAAGCTATCTTACATGAGGAAAGAAAGAAGAATGAACAGATACTGGAACAGGCCTATCTGAATGCGGAGAGGGCCCGGCAGGAGGCCGAGAAAGCCAGTCAGGCCAAAAGCGTTTTTCTGGCCACTATGAGCCACGAGATACGTACGCCCATGAACGGGGTCATCGGGATGTCCAACCTGCTGACTGAAACGTCGCTGACGGAGCAGCAGCGATCCTATGCGGAGACCATCGCCACCTGCGGGGAGACCCTGTTGAATGTCATCAATGATATCCTGGATTTCTCCAAGATCGAATCGGGCGGTATGGAGCTGGAAGAAGAGGATTTCAACCTGCATGAAAGCATCGAGCACATCCTGGATATATTCGGCATGCGCGCCGCGCAAAAGGGCCTGGAACTGCTGTACCAGGTGGATACGGACGTGCCCATGTTCATTCGGGGAGACGATCTCCGTCTTCGCCAGATATTGACCAACCTGGTGGGAAATGCCATGAAGTTCACCGAGCAGGGAGAGATCTTTATCCGGGTACGTAATGCCGGCGCCTGGCTGGACAATTCCATGGTGCTGGATTTCGAGGTAAAAGATACAGGCATCGGCATACCTGCGGACAAGCAGGAGCGTCTCTTCAAGGCCTTCTCGCAGGTAGATACATCCACTACCCGTAAATATGGCGGCACGGGTCTTGGCCTGGCCATCTCCGACAAGCTGGTGAAGCTGATGGGCGGGGAAATAAAAGTGGATAGCGGTCCGGGCATGGGCTCTACTTTCCATTTCACCATCACCACCCATGTGGGCAAGGGCGTTGTCCCCAATTATACCAGCAACGGTCTCTCCCTCCATGCGGGCAAGCGGATCCTTATCGTGGATGACAATCTGACCAATCGTACCATCCTGAAAAGTCAGCTGGAATACTGGAATCTCGTACCCGTACCAGTCGTATCCGGCGAAGAAGCGCTGAGGCTGTTAAAGAAGGAACGCTTTGACCTGGTCCTGACGGATATGCAGATGCCCCTGATGGATGGCCTGCAATTGTCGAGGGTCATCCGGGAGCGGCATGCCGACCTCCCCATCATCCTGCTCAGCTCGGTAGGCGATGAGTATAAGAAGGTGCATTTGCAGCTGTTCAGCTCCATCATGACCAAGCCCATCAAGCAGCAGCTCTTGTACCGGAATATCCTTTCGGCATTCCAGCATCACTCCGCACAAGCCCATCAGGACAGCTCCTTCCAATCCAGGCTGCCGGCGAGTCTGGCAGAGCAGCATCCGCAAAAGATACTGGTAGCGGAGGACAATGTCATCAATCAGCAGGTGATCCTGCATATCCTGCAAAAGCTGGGCTATGCGCCCAGGATCGTCTCCAATGGCCGCGAAGCCGTATACACCATGCTGGAAGATCCTTATGATATTATTTTCATGGACCTTCAGATGCCAGAGATGGATGGCCTGGAAGCCACGCGCCTGATCCGCCAGACAGCCAAAACGCAACCGGTGATCATCGCCCTTACAGCCAATGCCATGGAGGGCGATGAAGAGGAATGTCTGAATGCCGGCATGAACGACTACATCGGAAAGCCCATCAAGCTGGACGAGCTGGTGGAAAAGCTTCGCAAATGGAGTCTCGAGCTGGCTGCCCGCTGATCAATGCAATATTTCCTCCAGCTTCTTATTCAGCGCTTCGCCCCGGAGGTTCTGGGCAACGATCCTGCCGCTGGGGTCGATGAGGAAATTGGCAGGTACGGCCATGATACCGTAGGAGGAGGCCACCTCATTCTTCCAGCCTTTCAGGTCCGACACATGGATCCAGGGAAGCTGGTCCTTTTCGATGGCCTGTTTCCATGCCTGCTTATCGTGATCCAGGGAGACGCCGATGATCTCCAGTCCTTTGCCCTTGTATAGCGCATACTGCCGTCTGAGATTAGGATTTTCGCCTCTGCAGGGGCCGCACCAGCTGGCCCAAAATTCCAGTAGCACATATTTACCGTGGAAAGAAGAAAGCTTTATGGGTTTGCCTTCGAGGCTTTGTTGGGTAAAGTCCAGCGCCTGCCGTCCTGTCTCGATGGTGCTGAGGAGGGCAATACGGGCCGCCAGCTCTTTGCCCTGGGCCGATTGCCGTACCTTCTCATCCAGGGTGCTGTACAGTTTCCTGCTCTCCGCAAGGAATGCATTGTCCGTCAGCTGCAGCAGCTCGCGGGCGGAGACATAGCTGGCCGGGTGTGTTTTTATGAAGTCGAGCCGTATGGACCGCTCATACCGGTACTGGCTGTCCGCCCGCTGCTGTATCCGGGCGGCGGCTATGCTATCGCCCGCATTTTTCTTATTATATGCATCGTTGTACAGGGCAATGGTCGCGCGTCTGTTGGCTATTACCGCCTGGTTGAAGGCTTCGTATTCATTGACGGCCGCATTGCCGGATACTTTGTAGCTGTACATGGAGTCCGCGTCGCCCGTCACGGTAATGGAGGCGTTGTCTACATACAGATCCACCTTTACATGGAAGGTTGGCGTGAAGATCATTGCTGGAACGGGTTCCGCAAC
>DASZWE010000734.1:0-10465 GCA_035546735.1 Puia sp. | reverse complement strand
TTTGGAGCGAAGGGAGACCTTACGAATCGCAAGCTCATCCCGGCCCTTTATAATTTGTTTATCGAGCATCATCTGCCGCCGGCGTTCACCATCTATTGCGTTGATGCTGTACAGATAGGAGAGGAGCAGTTCAAGGACGAGCTGCTGGCGGGCGTCAATTCCTTTAGCCGTAATGGCGCTGCCAATCCGGTGCAGTGGAAGGACTTTGCCGCCCGCCTCGTGTACTTACAAGGAGATTTTTTAAAGGGGGAGACCTATCTGGGATTAAAAGCGTTGATGGAGAGCTTTGACAGGGAGCATTCGGTGAGGGCGACCCGGATGTATTATTTTGCGACGGCACCCCGCTTTATCGAAGTAATTGCGGAGGGGCTGAGCAAGTACAAACTGGCGACGAAGCAGCTGTTGGACAGGATCATCGTGGAGAAGCCGTTTGGCACGGACCTGGAGACGGCCAGGAAGCTCAACAGATATCTCACCAAGCGATTTGCAGAAAAACAGATATACCGGATAGATCATTATCTGGGCAAGGAGACGGTACAGAATATCCTGGCCTTCAGATTTGCCAACTATGTATTCGAGCCTTTGTGGAACCGGAAGTTCATTGACCATATACAGATCAGCCTGGCCGAGGAGGTAGGGGTTGGCAAGCGGGGCGGCTATTATGACAGCGCGGGCGCTTTGCGGGATATGATCCAGAACCACCTGCTGCAATTGTTGTGTGTCATTGCCATGGAATGCCCCAGGGAGTATGAGGCGGAGTATATCCGGGATGCCAAGACGAGGGTGATGAAGAGCGTGAAGCTGTATACCCCCGAGCAGGTGTTCAAGAGTGTCGTGCGCGGGCAATATACGGAGGGAGATATCAATGGCGTCGAGCGTCCGGGGTACCGGGAGGAGGCGCAGGTGGCGTCGGGCAGCAATACGGAGACCTATGCAGCGGCCAGGATCTTTATCGACAACGAGCGATGGAAAGGAGTGCCTTTCTTTCTCCGTACGGGCAAGTCGATGCCCAGGCAGTCCTCTGTCATCGTGATACAATTCAAGGATTCGCCGCACAAGATATTCAAGGATGACATCGTTCCCAACCGGCTGATCATCAGCATACAGCCGGAGCTGGAGATAAGCCTGTTGTTCGAGAGTAAGATCCCCGGTCTGGAGATGAAGCTCTTCCCGGTGGAGATGGATTTCATGTACCAGGATGCGTATACGGGCAATGTGCCGGAGGCCTATGAGGCGCTGCTGCTGGATGTGCTGGAGGGAGACGCCACTTTGTTCATGCGAGCCGACCAGGTGGAAGCCGCCTGGAAGGTGGTGATGCCTATACTGGACGCCTGGAAGAAATATCCTTCCAAAAAACTTCATTTTTACAAATCGGGAACCTGGGGGCCTGTTGCCGCGGATGCGTTGTTGAAGCCTTTCGCGAAGGAGTGGTTCCGGCTGCCGGAGAGAAATAATCATCATGAGTAAGATAACGTGTTTGATATGGCTGTGCTGGACGGGGCTGGCTGCCAAGGCGCAGAAAGAGTTTTCCGTGATCGCTTTTTATACGGCGAGGAACGATAAGGCGCATATCAGCTTTGTGCATGAGGCCAACCGGTGGTTTCCTTTGATGGGCCGGCGATATCATTTTACGTATGACTCCACGAATGAGTGGAGCAATATGAATGATTCTTTTTTGGCGCGATACCAGGTGGTAGTGTTTCTGGATACACGCCCTGATGACTCTGCACAGCGGGCGGCTTTTGAACGATATATGCGTAAGGGTGGAGGATGGATGGGATTTCATTTTTCCGCCTTTGCGCTGACACCTTCTGATTTTCCTCAGAATTGGGATTGGTATCATAATGAATTTTTGGGTTCAGGCAGTTACGTTAGTAATACCTGGCATCCGACCTCCGCTATACTTCGCGTAGAGGATCCCCGGCATCCGGCGGTGCGGCATATGCCCAGGACCTTTTCCACGGCGCCCAATGAATGGTACCGGTGGTCGAATGATCTTCGAACCAATCCGGATATCGACATTCTGTTAGCCATCGACTCGTCGAGCTTTCCGTTAGGGACTGGCCCGAAGCAAAGCGAGATCTGGCACAGCGGGTATTATCCCGTGGCATGGACGAATAAGAAGTACCGGATGATCTATTTCAATATGGGTCATAATGATATCGATTATGACAATCATACCGACCGGGAATTATCTTTCACTTTTCAGAATAAGATGGAGGAAAAACTAATTATTGAGAGTCTGCTTTGGTTGGGGCGGCGCCAAGCGCTTTGAGTTCGGCGATGAGGGACAGCAACTGCTGTGTGTTGTATTTTTTACCGGCATCGATGCTTAATAAGAACTCGCCTTCATTTTCGCCGGGTGTCAGGTTTATATCCCTGGGGTCTATTTCATATTTTTTTAGTGAGGACTGGATGCCGGAGAGGTTGGCATGTCTCGTGTCGATGATGACGGTGATGGTCTGTTTCCTGCGACCGACGGGCATTCTTTTCTCCAAAGGTTTGATGACTGCCAGGATTAACAAAGCAATAACAGTAGAGGCCGTTGCCGCGATATAAAGCCCGGCCCCTACTGCCAATCCTATAGCCGCTACTGTCCAAAGACCGGCGGCGGTGGTCAGGCCCCGGATGATACGGGGCCTGAGAAATATGATGGTACCTGCGCCGAGGAATCCTATTCCGCTGATGACCTGGGCTGCGATACGGGAGGGGTCGAGGACGACGGCGGGTCGTCCCAAAATGTCTTCGAACCCAAAGGCGGATACCAGCATCACCAATGCGGAGCCCAGGCACACGAGCATGTGCGTGCGGAGGCCGGCGGGGCCGTCCTTGCGCTGGCGTTCGAAGCCAATGACACTTCCCAGCACGGCTGCTATCGAGAGCCGGGCAATGGTCTCCCAGGGTGTCAGTTGAAAGGTGTTCATTTTCCCATTATTTCTTTACTTCTTCAATAGGCTGACCGACGCATGCGTCGGGCATTTGTATATGTAATATTGCGGCCACGGTGGGTGCGATATCCGTCATATGGACGGTACGGTGGAGCGCGCCATGGCGTATGCCCCATCCCATAAAGAGGAGCGGGATATGAGTATCCTGCGGGTTCCACGTACCGTGGGTAGTACCTTTCCTTGAACCATCGAACCAGCCGGGTTCGGGCACGAAAGTGATTTCGCCGCAGCGGCGATAATTATAACCATTGATGATCATGGTCTTCAGGGGTTCGGGCACGGTGGAGGAGGAAATGTCATTCACGTCGACGGCGAACTGGATGCCGGGCTGGCGGCGGAGGAAGTCGAGGGACACTTTTTTTATCCGGGCGAAGTCGAGGTGGGCGTTGTCAATTTTTGCATGGTTGAAGCTCAGATAATAGTTCATCGTAGAGATGACGAGGTCCTTTACTCCAAAATGGGCGGCCAGGGTATCGTTCAATATTTTCATAAAATTCCGGCTTTCTACGAGGTTGCCCGGGATGCCGTGCTCTTTTAGAAAATCGACGGAATGGGAGCCGCCGTGATCGGCGGTGAGGAATACGAGATAATTGCCTTTGCCAATCTTTGTGTCGAGGTAAGTGAAGAAAGCGGACAGGTCCTTATCGAGACGCAGGTATACGTCTTCGACCTCGATGGAGTTAGGGCCGAACTTGTGGCTGACGTAGTCTGTGGAGGCGCAGTTGATGGTAAGGAAGTCCGTCGTTGTCCCCCGGCCCAGCGAGTAGCCTTCTATGGCGGCCCGGGCGAAGTCCAGTGTCAGGGTGTTACCGAATGGAGAGCTCCGGATGTTGTCGTGATCGAGCTTGTAGAATCTGGCCATGTCGTGCGGGAATACGGGCGCGCTCTCGCCGGGGAAAGTGCCTTCCCAGGGTTGGTTATCGGCCGTGCTCTGCGTGTAGGTGTCGATGGGATATAAGGTGTTCCAGCCGCCGGCTACGAGCTTTTCAGGCTCATTTTGTCCGTTGAACTTTTTGACCCATTCCGGGAGGTCTTTCATATACCAGGTGCTGGTGCTGAATACGCCGTTGTGATCGTCGAACCAGAAGGCGGCGGTGGGGGTATGTCCGGCGGGGAGGATGGAGGCGCGGTCTTTGAGGCTTACGCCGACGACCTTGGACTGAAAGTTGGTTGCCAGGCGCAGTTCGTCGGTGATGGTGGTTGCGAGGAGATTGCGGGGCGACATGTTGCCGGCGGGGGAAGTGCCTCCAACGGGGGCGACAGTGGAATCTCCGGTGCAATATTGTGATCTTCCGGAAGCCTGGTCTATCCAGTCGTTGCCTGTGATGCCGTGAAAGGCGGGCACGGAGCCCGTGAAGATCGTGCTATGCCCCACGGCGGTATAGGAGGGGAGGTGGCTTATAAAAGTATTCTCACAGGAGAAGCCTTCGTTCAACAGTCTTTTGAATCCTCCATTCGAGTACCTTGCGTAGTACCGGTATAAATAATCCCAGCGCATCTGGTCGACTACGATGCCTACTACCAGTCTGGGGCGGGCGACCGATTGAGCGGATGGGACCGACCCGGGGTGAGATGGTGCTGATGCTGGCTGGGCGGATGCGGAGAGTATGGGCAATACGAGGAACAGGAACAGACAAACACGAATATGACGCTTCATGAGCATAAGTTGAAAATTTTACATGCAGAAATAATTATTAGTACGGCTGAGAAAGATCAGGCAAGAAAAGGAGGTCCACGCAAAACGTTGGGATGACCGGCGCTGCCTGTGAGAGGATGGCAGGGGGAAAGGTCGACCGGGCCGGCCAGGGAAATGATGTAGGGAGCCACCACGCGTATGAATGTCATGGGCAGCATGTCGGCAGGGGACTCATAATAGGTCTTATGGAGCCGATGCGTGTCCTTTGGCGTGTTCGTGATCCTGCTTTCTTTCTTACTGGCGAGCTGGTGGATATAATTCACCTGTGTAAAAGGTAGCTCAATGGTGAAAGTAGCGGCTAGGGTCGCCAAAAAGGCAATCAATATGGCTCTGTATCTATGCATTTTGCGGGGCTAAGGTACGTTAAATAATTTTCCTTATTTTCCTGAAAAAAGAGGAAATTTGGCCAAATACAAGGGTATTCTCAAAATGAAGATTACTGCCCGCCTTATATTGCTTGTATCCGTCGTATCTGCATTACTTCCTTTTTCTGAACTCCGAGCGCAATCATATGGGTTATTATTTCAGAGCAGGGAGGTAGTGGCGGAGAAAAGAACTGCCCTGGATCTGACTTCTGAAGGGAGTCTTTGTTTCTCCCAGCATCTGTCCCTTTCCTTTGATATATCCTTCAACCGGGCTTACGACACTTATTTTGGTTATATTTTCAGGATCATCAATGATAAGCAGCAAAACATCGACCTGCTGTACGACCAGACGAACAGTCAGTTCAGGATCATTTTTGGGGATAATTATACGTCTGTACATCTCCCATTGAAGGTTAACGATCTGGTGAGCCGGTGGCACCGGCTGCGGGTGGATATCGATGCTCAAAAAGGTCTTTCTTTTTATCATGATGGCAAACTGGCGGGGGTGGCTGCCGTGAAGCTAAATGATAAATGTCTGCATATCTGCTTTGGCGCAAACAGCAACCCGGGCTTTAAATCCATCGATGTACCGGCCATCCTTTTAAAAGATGTAGGGCTGAAGGTGGACGACAAGCAGGATTATTTCTGGAGCCTGGATGAAATGTCCGGAACGGTGGTAGCCGACAGTATCTCCTCCAAAAAAGCATCTGTCCTAAATCCTTTTTGGGTCAGGCCGCGGCACAGCAACTGGCAGCTGATGACGAGTATGCGGATCAGGGGATATCCCAGCACGGCATTCGATGCCCGGCAGGACCGTCTATACATCGTCACACGGGACAGCCTGTATACATTGGCGGTGAAGACTGGCGGGCTTACGGGGGTTGCGCTCAGCGTCCGGCAGGAAAATTTATTGCTCGGTAACCAGTCGGTGTTCAACCCATACAATCAGGGTCTGTATAATTTCTATACGGATCAGCATATGGTTACGGAATATAATTTTCAGGAAGCCCGGTGGGATGGACATTTTGTGCCGGGGCCCATTACGGAGTATTGGCATGTCAACAAATTCTTTTCGCGGGGAGACAGCGCTCTGTATGTGATCGGCGGCTATGGGCAAATACGGTATAAGAACAAGGTGCAGCGGTATGGGCTGGCGGATAAAAGCTGGGACAGCGTGGTGGTAAAGGGCGATTACTTTACGCCCCGGTATTTAGCCGGACTGGGGGCGACGAAAAGCGGCGACTCTGCCTATATACTTGGCGGGTATGGCAGCAAGGATGGGGATCAGCTGCTGAACCCGAAGTACATTTATGAGATGACCCTCTTCGATGTGCGGGCAAAGACCTTTAAGAAACTTTTTTCCCTGCCTGTGCCGTCGGAGCCTTTTGTTTTTGCCAATTCGCTTGTGCTGGATGATGCGGGCAGGTCCTATTATGCGCTGATCTTTTCAAAGGATAAATTCAATAACAGTCTGCAATTGATCAAGGGGTCGCTGCTAAAGCCGGAATATACCCTGATGGCCAATCCTTTCCCTTATGCTTTTGCGGACAACCGTTCCTTTGCCGACCTGTATTATTCGCCCTTGTCGCAATCGCTTTGGGCGGTGACATTTTTTGCCAATACGGACAATGGCAGTACGGAGGTGAAGATATACCGGATCGACTGTCCTCCCAATCTGCTGAGCGTGCCGGCTGTACCGGTAGGTGGGGGGACAATGAGATGGCTTTGGTATATAGGGGCAGCGTTGCTGTTGATGGGGGCGGGGGTGATATGGTATTACAGGAGAGGGAGAAAGACGGCGGAGGAAGGAGAAGAGAAAAAAGCGGAGACAAGGCCGGAACCTGTCGTGGGGCCACCTGTCGAAGCGCCCGGGGCGAAAATTTATTTCTTTGGCAACTTTGAAGTGACGGACAGTCATGGCGAAGATCTGACGAAGCTGTTCACTCCTTTGTTAAAGGAGCTGTTCCTGTTGCTGGCGATGGATTCGATCCGATGGGGAAAGGGGGTATCCGCGGAAAAGATCAATGAGACATTATGGAGCGACCGGAGCATCAAGGATGCCATCAACAACCGAAGCGTCAATATTGCCAAGCTAAAGAACATATTGGAGAAGGTAGAGGGCTGTACGATCACCAAGACATCGGGATATTGGAAGCTGGATTATGATGAAGAGAAGGTGCGGATAGATTTTGCCCGATATATGCGGATATTTTCTCTGTCTGCCCGGTCGAAGGAGGATATGAACGAACTGATCTTTATCGTTCACCGTGGGCCGTTGCTGCCCCAGGCGGAATATCCCTGGCTGGACAATATCAAGTCGGAGGTATCCAATTTCATCATCGACGTATTATTGAAATACTGCGAGACGCTGCCGCTGCCTGAAAATGCCGAAAATATAATAACAATTTGTGATTCGATATTCTTCTTTGATGAATCCAACGAGGTGGCCCTCCGATGGAAATGCAGGAGTCTTATAGCCCTGGGCAGGCATGCACTGGCCAAGAATACTTTTGAGAAGTTCAATACGAAATACAGAGAGATATACGGAGAGGATTACAACGAGTCGTATGCTGCTCTTATAAGTTCCTAATAAGTTAATGAGTAAGCTTTTTTGACACATAATCAGGTTGTTAAGGTATTATTAAGCCATAATTAAGCTGCCGGCGGGTAATTTACCGCATGTCAAAGAAAGTACTTGCCATTATTGCATTTCTTCTGGCCTACACGGCCGTCTTCTCCCAAACGAATGTGGATTATATCGACCCTACCATCGGGAATGTCGGTCAGCTCCTGCAACCTACGCGTCCTACCGTTCAGCTGCCGAATCAGATGATGCGGATGTATCCCATGCGAAATGATTATATGGATGATCAGATTGCCAGTTTCCCGTTGATCATTGTTTCTCACCGGTTGGGGCAGGCATTTTCCATCAAGCCTGTCATGGGGGAGGTCTCTGCGGAGAGCTGGAAGGCAAAAATGACCTATGATCATGATCTGGAGGTGAACCGGCCCTGGTATTATTCCACCTACCTGATCGACCAGGGCGTCCGTGTAGCGTATACGGCGGGTAAAAAAACGGGCATTTACCGGCTGGAGTTCCCTGGTGAAAAGGGCAGACGGGGATTGCTGATGGATGTATATAATGACGGCGGCTGTGGGTGGAGATTTACTGCGGATGGGGAGGTGATGGCGTTCGAGACGTATCACGGAGATATCAAGGTATATTTATATGGGGTCTTCAATGTGAAGACCACGGCTATGGTGGAGGGCCGGAGGGCTTCTGTCTTCTTCCCGGAGGAGGCGCGGCAGGTCGAGTTCCGATATGCCATTTCCTATATCAGTCCCGAGCAGGCACGAAAGAACCTGGAGGAGGAGCTCACCGGCGTATCTTTCGATGTATTGCAGCAGAAGGGGCGACAGATCTGGGAAGCGTCGATGGGGCGTATTCAGACGGAAGGCGGGACCGAGGCGCAGCGGCGGAGTTTTTACACGGCGTTGTACCGTTGTTCGGAGAGGATGGTGGATATCACGGAGGATGGGCAGTATTACAGTGGGTGGGATCACCGGGTGCATCGGACCGACCGTCCTTTTTATATCGATGACTGGACCTGGGATACTTATCTGGCGCTGCATCCCCTGCGTACGATACTGGACCCGGCACAAGAGGAAGATATGTTGAACTCTTACGTGCAAATGTACCGGCAGGGAGGGTGGATGCCTACGTTCCCGGTGCTTTTCGGGGATCACGCCTGTATGAATGGGTTCCATTCCTCCATCGTGTTTTTGGATGCCTATCGCAAGGGTTTGCGGAGATACGATGCGGTGACGGCATACGAGGGTATGAAAAAGAATGCGCTTGAGGCTACGATGCTGCCCTGGCGGAACGGCCCCAAGTGTGCGCTGGATGATTTTTACCAGGTGAAGGGATATTATCCGGCGTTGCGGCCGGATGAGAAGGAGACGGTGGCGCTGGTGAACCCTTTTGAGCGGAGGCAGGCTGTGGCGGTGACGCTGGCTTCGAGCTACGATGACTGGGCGGTGGGCGAGATGGCGAAGGAACTGGGCAGGCAGGACGATTACCGGCTGTTCAACGCGCATGGGACAGATTACAAGCATCTTTGGAATGACAAGGCGGGTATGTTCCTGCCAAGGGATGAGGCGGGCAACTGGATCGATATCGACCCAAAGTTCGATGGCGGCAAGGGTGGAAGGGATTACTATGATGAGAACAACGGATGGACATATTGCTGGCAGGTGCAGGAGGATGTGAAGGGGCTTATGGGGCTAATGGGTGGCGCGGGCGTGTTCGAAAGAAAGCTGGATCAATTGTTCCGGGAGCCTTTGGGCCGGAGCCGGGCCGACTTCTGGTATAAATTTCCGGATGCTACGGGGCTGGTGGGGCAGTATTCCATGGGGAATGAGCCGAGCTTTCACATACCTTATCTCTACAACTATACATCACCGTGGAAGACGCAGAAGCGGGTACGGTTCTTACTGGATGTATGGTTCAAGGACAATATTTTCGGCATACCCGGGGATGAGGATGGGGGTGGGATGTCTGCCTTTGTCGTATTTTCTTCCATGGGTTTTTATCCCGTGACGCCGGGGTTGCCTGTGTATGCCATAGGAAGTCCTGTCTTTGAAAAGACGACTATTCAATTGAGCAATGGAAAGAAGTTCACCGTCCTGGCGCCGGGAGCGTCGAAGGTGAATAAATATATACAGTCGGCGACCCTGAATGGGCAGGTGCTGGACAGTCCCTGGATCACGCATGCGCAGATCGTGGAGGGAGGTGTGCTGGAGCTGAAGATGGGGGCGTATCCTAATAAATTATGGGGGGTAGGGAAGACATTGGCCGGGCCGGTGGAGAAGATGGAACCGACCAGGGCGCGGCGAAAATACAGCCCTTCCTCTGCCTATCTATCGTACAAGGGGCTCGTGATGGCGGGCTACCAGGGATGGTTCAACGCGCCGGATGACGGTGCGGGCCGGGGGTGGAATCATTACAATAATCATGGCCGTTTCGAGCCGGGTGTCTGCAAGATCGACCTCTGGCCGGAGGTAAGCGAATACAAGAAGACGTATAAGACGCCGTTCGTGGACAAGGATGGGAAGCCCTGTTATGTATTCAGCTCTTATGACGCTTCTACGACGGACCTGCATTTCAAATGGATGAAGGAGTATGGGATTGACGGAGTATTCATGCAGCGATTTGTCTCCAATGTAAAGAGTCCTGTGAGTCTGCATCATAACGATGTGGTGCTGGAGCATGCCCTTGCGGCCGCGGAGAAGTATCGTCGGGCCATTGCCGTCATGTATGATCTTTCGGGTATGCGGCAGGGAGATGACAGTGTGGTGATCAATGACTGGCGGCACCTGGTGGATGAGCTGAAGGTAGCGTGCCGGGGGAAGAAGCAGACCTATTTGTATCACCATGGCAAGCCGCTGGTGGTGTT
>DASZWE010000733.1:0-5987 GCA_035546735.1 Puia sp. | reverse complement strand
CCTGACCAACGACTCCTGGGAGATAGCATCCGGGATTAGTGGCGCCAGCGGCTGGCCCCTGCTGCACGAGGCGGATTATTCAAAAGGACATCTATATATCCTTACCATACCGGATAATTTTTCGGATCTCTACAACCTGCCGGCCGAAGTGCTGAATAAAGTTCGGGAAGTAATGTGCAAACAATTGAACGTGCAAATGGAAGGCCCATCACAAATAAGCCTGTATGTGTATGACAACAATACGTGTGTCGTCGAATCCTTTTTGGATAAGGAGACGGAGGTTAAGCTCGTGACATCCAGGCAATTCCATCAGATTACGGACCTGGGCAGCCGGGAGACCCTTCATGGCGGGCTGAGGAAACCGGGCCTAAGTTATATAGAAAAAAACCTACAGGAAAAGTACATATTTCCGCTCGTTATAAAGCCCCATTCATTTCGTGTATTCCGCTTGGAATAACCTATCTTGGACGCTGACAGGACATCATGAGGAACCTCTGCTTTATATCGATGTGGCTGCTGTGGTGGCCAATGTGCGTATTGTCTCAATCTGGTGATAAATACAGCTTAACGCTTGTGGTTGTCAACCACCAGCACCAGGCTGTCAGCGGGGCTACTGTCAGGCTGCTTAAGGCGGGGAAGATCGTCGGCAGCGCGCTGGCGGGTAATGATGGACAGGCCGTTTTTACAGACCTGGCAAAAGGGAGCTACAGCTGTCTCGTGAGCGCTACGGCCTACCGGCCGCTGACAACGGCTGAATACCGGTTGCCAGGATCAGGTCATGATACGGTGGTGCTGCAGGCGGTGCATGATGTGCTGGCGGAGGTGACGGTAAATGCGCATACGCCTCCCATCGAGGTCAGACGTGAACGGACGATCCTGAACGTGGAAGCCTCGGTGGTCAATACGGGAGCGACGGTGGAAGAAGTGCTGGAGCGAAGCCCGGGTGTGACCATGGACAAGAATGGGAACATCTCCCTGAATGGCAGACAGGGGGTGCTTGTGATGATAGACGACAAACCCACCTACCTGTCCGGAGAGGACCTTGTCAACCTGCTGAGCAGCATGAGCGCCTCACAGGTGTCAAAGATCGAGCTTATCTTCAGCCCGCCGGCCCGATACGATGCCGCGGGCAATGCGGGTATCATCAATATCAGAACGAAAAAGAACAGCAGCAACGGCTTTAACGGCACCCTAACCGCCTCCTACGGACAAGGGGTATATCCCAAATCCAACAACAGCCTGGTGCTGAACTTCCGGAGAGGACCCATCAATAGTTTTTTCAACTTCACCAACAGCGACGTAAAGTATCTTACCGACCTATACGCCTATCGGAAGTATTATGACGCCGCCAACCAGAACGTCCTATCCATCCTCGAACAACCCTCTTATTTCTCCGGCACTTTGGTTAACAATACGATCAAGACGGGGCTGGACTACTCCCCCACATCCCGGACGACACTTGGTCTGGTATTAACGGGCACGGACATCCACCGCCACGGCAACAATACAAGCCATGCCAATTGGCTGAGCCCGGGTGGGGTCCCTGATTCCTCCATCCTTACCAGGAGCTCACCCGTGAACTCTTTCAAGAATGGAGCCATCAACCTCAACGCGCGGCATACCCTCTCGGGCGCCACGGAGATCAGCGCGGATCTGGACTACCTGCATTACCAGATGGAGGGGAAGCAGAATTTCGATAACCAGCTGTTGGGACCCAGCGGCTATGACGAAGTGTTCAGAAGCGACTTCCCCACTACCATCAATATCTTTTCCGGTAAGGCGGATGGAACGGTAAAGCTGGGGCCCGACGCCGCTTTTCAGGCAGGTCTGAAGACATCTTCCAGCCATACGGATAATACGGCGGTGTATGAGAACTGGGAAAATCAGCAATGGGTAAAGGATGACTCGCGAAGCGATCATTTCGTGTACCAGGAGAATATCCAGGCGGCCTATGCATCCTTCAATGGAAAGGTCCGTCGGCTCAACTACGAGGCAGGGTTGCGGTATGAATACACTTCTTACACGGCCCGGCAGTCCGGGAACAGCCAGCAGCCTGACTCTACCATATCGCGCAATTATGCCAGTCTCTTCCCAAGCACCAGCTTTTCTTACGAGCTGGATTCGTTGAACAGCCTGTCCCTCGTCATCGGGCGCAGGACGGACAGACCGATCTATCAAAACCTGAACCCTTTTGCGTATGTCATCAATAAATACACCTACCTGGCCGGCAACCCCTATCTTTTGCCACAATACACCTGGAATTTCGAGATAAGCCATCAATACAAGGACCTGCTCACCACGGGGATCAGCTATAGCCTGACGACGAATTATTTTTCCCAGTTATTCCTTTCGGACACCACGAAGACCATCCTCTACTATACCCAGGGGAATGTGGGGCATGTCTATAATATAGGCGTTTCAGCCAGTCTCAGCCTCCATCCGGCGACGTGGTGGTCGATACAACTGTCCGCTATTTTCAACCACAAGCAGCTGCGGGGTTTTAATGGTAATGAGTATACGACCATTATCAGTCAGCTGCACGTAAATGTCGATAACCAGCTGAGCTTTGGAAAAGGCTATACGGGTGAGCTTACTGGTTTTTATACTACCCGGAGCCGCCAGGATGTGCAGGAACTGCTTTATGCCACGGGACAGATGGCGGCGGGTGTCGGCAAGACGGTGCTGAAAAAGAAGGGGACGCTCAAGCTCAGCATGCGGGATATCTTCTATGCCAATGCGATGGAGGGCTTTACCACTTTCCCGAATGCTACGGAGTACTACAGATTTAAAAGAGACAGCCGGGTGCTGAGTCTGACCTTTATCTTCCGGTTTGGGCAATCTTTCAAGTCCAGCCGTCATGAGGATGGGGCTACAGAGGAGAAAGAAAGGGTGCAGAATGGGTAAGAAAGCTATAAGCCTCCCCTGGTATGAAAAAAATAGCCCTTATTCCCTTGATTGTCCTCATCCGCCACCGGCGCCCAGGATGGCTCGTCCTACGAAAATGCTGTCGTTATCCAGGAAAAACGGGAAGGCCCCGGCGTAGATGCTGAATACAAGTGGATACGCGAACACTATCCCGGTAGCAAGACGGGCAGTCAGGCCCTGGTATTCAAGAACGGCAAGCCTTATGATATATCCAATTATTTTGGGAAGTTTTAATGGCGCGGACGCTGGCCTCATTCCGTCCTTAGGTTCTTTATGGGATTCGCCGACGCGGCCCGGAAGGTCTGGAAGCTGATGGTCGCCAGCGCGATCAGCAAAGCCAGCAGTCCGCCACCCGCAAAGATCCAGCCATTGATCGTGATACGATACACATACTGCTGCAGCCATTGATATACAAAGTACCAGGCGATGGGTGTCGAGATCAAAAAAGCAATGCCTATCAGCACTACGAATTCCTTGCTAAAGAGATACAGGATATGCCCTGCTGTGGCCCCCAGCACTTTGCGGATGCCGACTTCCTTTACCCGCTGTGCGGCCATAAAGGACGCCAGTCCATACAATCCCAGACAGCTCAGGAAGATAGCGATGGATGCAAAGACCTTATAAAAAAGAGAGAGCCTGGACTCCTCCTTGTAGAAGCCGGCGATCTTTTCGTCCTGGAATTCGTACTCAAATACGAAGCTGGGATAGATGTCCGACCAGATCTTTTCGATGGATTTCATCGTGCCGGAGAGGTCCCTTCCGTCCAGCTTGATCCCGGCAATGCTATAGGCGGGCTTGTAATTCAACATAAACACCGGATTGAGCGAATCCTTCAGCGAGGACGGATGAAAATCCCTGATCACTCCCACGATAGGACCCTTCGCCCAGCCATTCCAAAGATTTATCTCCTTATTTACCACGGCTTGCGGATCGGAAAAGCCAAGCTTCTTCACCAGCGTCTCATTCACCAGGAATTCCTTTATCGAATCGTTATCGGTCAGGTTCCTTCCCGCCACCAGCTTCAACCCATAGGTAGAGAGATAATTTGCGTCGCCAAACCGGCTGATCGCCGCGAAATCGATACCTTTTTTGGCATGATCGAAATTGAAACCCGTATGCCAATTATCTGATTCCGACGGAGAGGCATTGTTATAGCTCACCTGCTGCACGGACCTGAGCCCGGACAGGCGATGACGCAGATAATCCAGCTTGCTTTGGCCGAGGCTGTCCCCGGGAAAGGGTATGTTGACGACGGCTTGCGTATCGAACCCCATCGGCTGATGGGTGAAATAATTCATCTGTTGTACAATGAGCAATGTACCGATGATCAGCGCCTGTGCAATGACGAATTGCAGGACGACGAGTCCCCGCCGCAGATTGATGCCACTGGCGGTCCGGGCAGTCAGCCGGGTCTTTAACGCCTGTACGGGGCTGAATCTGCTAAGCACCAGCGCGGGATAAAAGCCCGCCAATAACGTAACGGCCAATGTTGTCGCACACAAAAAAAGCAACACAGATCTTTGCAGGATGACAAAGGACGACACGGATATATTCAGGCTCCTGCTTACGGGTTCCTTTAACAAAAGAGTCAGCAGAACTGCCAGCGATACGCTTGCGACGACCAGCAAGAATGCTTCCAGCAGGAATTGTATCCGTAGCTGCAGCCGGCTGCTGCCCAATACTTTTCGCACACCCACCTCCTTTGCTCTATTGACGGCCTGGGCGGTGGAGATATTTATAAAGTTTACGCAGGCTATCAGCAGGATGAATCCCGCGATCAGCCAAAGGGTATGGATACGATCGACGCTTATGGTGCGACCGCTATAATCCCTGGCGTTGACATCGAAATGCACATCGGCCAGCCGTTGTAATACCTGTTTATTTTTGTTATCCGCCGTGCGATATTTTTTTGAAAGGGCGACCAGCTGCTGATTGGCTGTGGTAAGGCTTACATTTGCCGGCAGCAGGGTATAGCACATATGATCATCATTGATCGTCCACCAGTCCGTGGACTTGGAGAAGCCGGCAAGGGAATAGGACACAAAGATCTTCAACTGCCGGAAATCGCTGTTCTGGGGTGGGTCTGCAATGATGCCTTTTACCAACAAAATGTCGTGGTTTTCCAGTTTGAGGGTGCGTCCCACGGCTTTTCGCCAATCCCCAAAATAACGTTCGGCGGTGGACTTTGTCAGCACGGCGCCATTCCTCCCGGTCAGCGAGCTGGTCGCATCTCCCTGGAGAAAGGGCATATCGAAAATGGAAAAAAAAGAGGGCTGTGCAAGATAGACGCCATCCTTTTCCTTGAACTTCTTTTCAAGATGACCTTCCTTATCAAGAGACATCATCTGCACATTCTCGAGGGAAAAGACCCCGGTGGTCTTCCAGCCGGGATAGTCATTCTCAAGCGCAGTGGGGACAGGAAAAGGCACGGCTGAGGTGGAATCGGACGCCTTGCCGGGAGACATTTCTCCCTTGGTCATCACCCGATAGATCCGCGCCTTGTTATGATGCATGCTGTCGAAGCTCTGCTCATAGCTGATAAAGAGAAAGATCACCAGGCATACGGCAATGCCGACACCAAGACCGGCGATCGTGATCATCGAATAGGTCCTGTTGGCCTTCAGACTTCTGAATGTATTTTTTAAGTAGCTGCGGATCATAAAGGGAAGTTTACCGAGAACCAGCCACCATAACAATGCCGGATCGGTAAATTATTGAATGTTAAATATTTACAGCATATGCTCTTCCCGCTACTGTACGAATTTGATACGACCGGTGTTCATCAGTGAGAATCCTGCCCTTTTTGTGATAAATTTCCGCCATGAAAGATCAAGGTTTTTTTATCGACTATCATGTTTGGGCGAATAAGAAAGTATTACAACAGCTGCCGCACCTGACGGCTGAAGACTGGAATATGCAGCTGGGCGGCAGTTTTCCCACGATGAAGGCATTGTATCAGCATATAGTCGAGGCCGACTATCGCTGGCTGCAACGGTGGAAGGGAGTGCCATTTGCAGAACCGCCACCGGAAATGGTGGTGGATGGATATGCGAGCCTGCAAG
>DASZWE010000732.1:0-2658 GCA_035546735.1 Puia sp. | reverse complement strand
GCCTTTGTCCGCAATTGATATAGCTCCTGCGCCTTATTACAGGCCTTCATAAACCGGTCGAGCCCCACGGGCTTTATCAGGTAATCCACCACATCCAGGTCGAAACCTTCCGGCGCAAACTTTTTATAGGCGGTGACAAGGATCACCATGGGCCGCCGGGTGAGACTTTGAATAAACTGCAGACCGGTGAGCCCCGGCATTTGTATGTCTATAAAAATCAGGTCCACCTCTTTCTCTTCCAGCACACGGCCCGCCTCAAAAGCATCTCCACAGGTAGCCACAAGATCCAGAAAAGACACCTTACGGATATATTCCGTCAGCAATCTCAACGCCAGCGGCTCATCATCAACGGCGATACATCGAAGCATTAGTGTAAGTTTAGCTCCAGCGATACGATAAACCAGTCTTTATCCCGGGTGATCTGCAGCACGTGCTGGTTTCCGTACAACAGTCCAAGCCTTCGCCGGACATTCCCCAACCCAATCCCGGACGTCCTGTCCTTTACTTCCGCCGAGGCGGGATTATAGCGATTGCGCACCGTGAAATGCAGGACGCTTCCGCTGACGCTGAGCCGGATGTCGATACAGGGACGTTCGATCATCCCTATCCCATGCTTAAATGCATTCTCCACAAAAGGGATCAGTAACATGGGTTCGATCTCATACCATCCGGATGGCGCCTCCAAAGATACGGTCACGGGCGCCTTTTCGCCAAAACGCTGACGTTGCAGATCGATATAGCTCTGGAGATACTCGATCTCCTTGGCCAGCGGCACACGCTCTTCATCCGTCTCATAAAGCATATATTGCATCAGCGACGACAGTTTCAGTATGGTAGGCCCCAGCTCCTCCGACTTCATCTGCTCCAGCGCGACGAGGTTGTTGAGGATATTAAAGATAAAATGAGGGTTGATCTGACTTCGAAGAAAAGACAATTCCGTCTTCAAATTTTCTTCCTGTCGCTCCTGGGCCCGCTGGTCCGCCTCCATCTTATCCCGGACCACCCGGAACGTAGTGCTGATGGCTGTCGTCAGCAAAAAAGCCGGAAGAAGAAAGCCTGTCGCTCCAAAAGTATTAAAATGGTTCAAAAAGAAGACGTATTTGAAAAGGCACATATGGATCACCAGCACACAGCCAAATAACAGCACCAGGTACAAAGCATACTCCAGGTAATGCCGGCGATAGAACAGGCGGGGCGTAAGCACATAGGCATTGAGATAAAAAGGGCCTATCCACAGTATGCTGGTGAAAAGATTGAGATAGTAAAAATCCCTTTCGCGCCCGTCATTGTCATGACGGTGCACCCCCCGATGACTGTCAAGCAGGTAAGGCAGCGAGAGCGCCACCACCCATACCGCCGCATGTGTCAGTATCCTCACCGCCCTTCGGTTATACCAGTTGGTCTTCATCGTAATAAAGTTAATCTTTTATTGCTCCTCGGTCTGCACATGCGTATTCTTTCTCTTAAACAGGCTGACATCCACCTTTCCAAAATTATAGCTCAGGTTCAGCCGAAGCATCTGCGGGTTTCGGAGACGAACGGATTCCTGGGTGAAGTAGCTGCTGTAGGTATACTGATCCTGCTTGCGGCTGCGGAAGATATCGTTAAAGCTCGCGGTCACGGCCATCTTACCCGATAAAAAGGTCTTTTTAACAGCCAGGTCTGCTTCATAATAAGGTTTGATATACCCTTGTGATGCGCTCTGGGCCTGCATATTGGGTGGTCCCGGCTGATTGGCGTTCGTATTTACAGGCAGGTTGCTTTTCGACTGATATATCCCCGAAGCCTGCACGCTGAATCCCGAAGGCAGCCGGAAGTTCATATTCAGCTTGCCAAACCAGCTCCAGAGGGCCTGCTGGGCGACGGCGTCCGTCTCCCCGATATGGATGGTCGAATGATAAATATTGACATTGGAGGACAGATCCCACCACCGGGTGAGATTGACCTGGCCGGTGAGCTCCGCGCCGACAGAAGAGCTGGACCGGGCATTTACAAAAGTATTGATAAGGGTCGTGGAGCCGGTAGTGGCGTTCGTATCGCTCTCGATATACCCGGTGATCAGATGGTCGGTGTACTTGTAATACACCGATCCCATAAACAGGCTGTTGCCGGGGAAGTTCTTGATATACGACAGCTCCAGCGACTGCGTAAATTCCGGGACAAGGTTGGGATTGCCACGGGTAATGTTCAGCTTGTTGGACGAATCCGTATAAGGTACCAGCTGAAAAAAGTTCGGCCGGTTCACCCTTCGCGTATAGCTCAGCTGCAGCTCCTGCCCATCGCCCACCTTCTGACCAAGGAAGAGGGAAGGGAAAAGGCTCACAGGGTATTGATTGCTGAATGTCTGTCCTGAATTGAGCAGGGTGCCGTGATAATTGGAGCTTTCTACCCGCACCCCGGCCTTATAGGTAAAATTCCCGATGCTGCTTGCCAGGGTAACATAGGCCGCATAGACATTGCTCTGGCTCTTGTAGTTGCTGGCCGCCGATGGCACAAGCACATAGTCCGCGCTGTCGGGATTATAGGTATAATTGTTATTGATGTTCAGCCGGCTCTGCAACGCAGCCCGCACACCGGCTTCCAGGGTTGTCTTGCTTGTCAGCGGATCGGAGAGATCGCTTTGCAGGATAATATTATGATCGTTGCCGCCGCCAATGA
>DASZWE010000731.1:0-5534 GCA_035546735.1 Puia sp. | reverse complement strand
ATCAAATTTTCTTCTTTTACTTTTTCCGCGACTTTGTTTAGATAGCGCCCCCATCTATCATGTTGAGCAGCCAAGTAATCGAAGGGAGCAAGCAAAAATCTTGAGGTCTTAGCGACACTTTCCAATGTCTTTCCGATTTGTCTCATTGCCGGAGCGAGAGCGTCGCTATAGACTTTATCTACTGGAACAATTTCTTTAATTTCCTCTGCCTTCATATTTTATAAAATTAATTGGGCTGTATAAAAATAGCATTTTTACAAAAATTCCTTTGCATTAAATAGGAAGATGTTTCTTATTATTAACTTTAGATTCCGGGAGCTGTTTTAATCGATTAAGAATTATTATAAATTTCAAAAAATCATTTTCAACCGAAAGCGGATCAAAATGTGAAATTTTCGATATTATGGGTGTTTTAACGGTAGTTTGTTATCCGAAGGCATTGTAACTTGGAGGGAATAAGTCACGTTATAATGAAATATTACTTATCTATGCTGCTGCTAATTGCAGGAGGGACCTTAAAAGATAGTAAAACTAAAAATGTTTTACATGGTGGCAGTACAATTTTAATTCTTAGGACTAAAGATTATGCGATTATGGCAGCTGATTCAAAACAAGTGCTGTACACAAATAACAACCCCAAACCTTCTTTTACCGAAGTATGCAAAATTCGTCATTTTAAAAACCAATATTATGCAATGGCTGGGTATTTCCAGTTAGACGGATCTCCTTTTAATGCTGAAACAATCTTGTTATCATCACAAATGAAAACAGCAGATGAAACGATTGAAAAGTTCAAAAGGAATATCAGAAAACCGTTAGATTCATGTTTGAAGGTAGTCTCGAAAAGTCAACCTCAACTATTTAATTCTCTTATCGGGAATTCGCTTTTTTCAATAGCATTAGTGAATTTTGAAAATAATATACCAAATGTAAAGTTTGTCAACTATAAATTATATAAACTTAATGGGCATTGGACAAGTAGCCCAGACAATGTGGCTATACCTATTGAAAATCCTCAATTATTTAGAATTGGTGAGGCAGATGCAATAAATAAATTTCTTAATGCAAATCCGAACTACTTTCAGATTTTGAATCCAGAAACAGCGTTAATAAATCTTATTAAATTAGAAGAACAGGATAGGCCCGAAAAAGTAGGCGGTCCAATCGATGTAATCAAAATTGATAAAACTGGACATTTTTGGTATTCTAAAAAGCCGGTCTGCGAAGATTAGTAATTTTTACACAAGGAATATGCTTCTAAAAGTCAACTGAATAAAACGGAGAAAGTAGTTGTCATCCAGCAGCATCTGCATTCCACCGAAGGCCCATCTCTTAACCCCTTAATTTTTCATCTCTCTTGCAGCAAGCCAGATACCGGTTTATACGCTTGTCTAGGGATTCATTGAACCCTGTAAATATAAGTCACCTGAGAGGTCACATGGAAACTCACATTTTTATTGATTGCATTTGACGGACATTAATATGCTTATTTGCTGAAACACAAGAGGGTAGTGTTTTTGGGCAAAAAAAAGGGCGCATTTGATGCGCCCTCTGTGGAGAATATCGGAGTCGAACCGACGACCTCTTGCATGCCATGCAAGCGCTCTAGCCAACTGAGCTAATTCCCCTTTCTCACTCCGGGACGGCTGTAGGCGACCGGCCCGGAATGCCCGAGGACCCGTCCGTGCTGAACGAACCAGCGGTTCGTTGTCTGAAAAACAGACGTCAGACAACGGCGGCCCTATTTGGGAGTGCAAATATAGCAGTTTTTGATATAAACAATTTAAAAATCGGGGTTGTTATTTATCATTTATCTTTACAGGGGCACATAAGTTGCAGTTTATCCATTATGGGGTTTTTAAGACAAATAGCGGAGTATTTCTACATCAAAAAAAGGGACCCTAAAGAGCCGAATACGCAGTGGATGCGGTACATGCATGGGATCAACCGGATATCCATTTTCATGTTCATTCTGGCTATCATTGTTATGCTGGTCCGGCTGATCTTTTTCAAAAAACATTAACGGGGGCGAGGGCCGGCATGCATGAATTGCAGGATGCTGCGCGCTGCATTGGCAGATGCATGTCCACCCTGGCTGAGGAGCTCCTTGAGCGCCGTATAATCCGCGCGAAGCTGTTCCTGCTTTTTAGGATCATGCAGCAGATCTTCCAGCTCCTTCCTCAAATTCTCCGGGGTGAGCTCGTCCTGTATCAGCTCCTTTACCACGGGCTTGTCCATGATCAGATTCACCAGCGAGATATACTTTACCTTGATCAGCCTTTTGGCGATGTGGTAGGAGAGGGGGCTGCCTTTGTAGCAGACTACTTCCGGCAAGCCGAACAGGGCGGTCTCCAGCGTGGCGGTACCCGAGGTCACGAAGGCGGCTTTGGCCTGCGACAGGAGCGCATAGGTCTGGTTACGGGTGTAGGAAACATTGGGATATCCCCGGAGCAGCGGGGCGTAGAAGTTCTCTTCCAATCCCGGCGCCTGCGCGACCACAAATTGATAGTCGGGGAAGAGGGGTGCAACAGCCAGCATGATGGGCAGTTTTTTCAGTATCTCCTGGCGACGCGATCCGGGAAGGAGGGCGATGACAGGCTGGGAGCTGTCTGTGGATGCGGGTGAAAGTGTTTGCAGGATATGCCGGGCGGTGTCGGCACGGAAGCTGTCAATAACCTCCACCAGGGGATGCCCCACATATTCCACTTCATAATTCCAGCGACGATAGAACTGTTTTTCGAAAGGCAGGATGACGAGCATTTTATCTACATTCTCCTTGATCTGGCGTACACGATTTTCCTTCCAGGCCCATACCTGCGGGGAGATATAAAAGATCACTTTCAGGCCCTGGCGGTGGGCCCATTTTGCGATCCTTAAATTAAAGCCCGGGTAGTCCACCAGTATGAGGGCGTCGGGCTGATAAGACAGGATGTCCTGGCGACAGAATTCCAGATTCCGGAAGATGGTGCGGAGGTTGCTGAGGACCTCCACGAAACCCATGAAGGCAAGATCTTTGTAATGCTTGACCAGCGTGGCTCCTGCCGCTGCCATCAGGTCGCCTCCCCAGCAACGGACCTCGGTCGCGGGATCGGCCTTTCTCAATTCTTTTATGAGATTGCTGCCGTGGAGGTCGCCGGACGCCTCGCCGGCAATAATATAATACTTCATGGAGGGGCAAATATACGATGTAATTGACCGATATTCGTCCCTGGAAAAGCGCACATGAAAGGACCACAGCCTATGCCTTCCTCACAGCTGAAGCGGGAAATCGGATTACTGCAGGCAACTTCTATCAACATGATCGATATGGTGGGCATCGGCCCATTCATCACCCTGTCATTGGTAATCCAAATAATCGGCAGCAATCTTTTTCTCTGGGCATGGGTATTCGGAGCCATTACAGCCCTGGTCGACGGTATGATCTGGAGCGAGCTGGGGGCAGCCTATCCGCTGGCGGGCGGCAGCTATAACTTCCTGAAGGCCGCCTATGGACCGAAATGGGGACCGCTGATGTCCTTTCTCTTCGTATGGCAGACGTGCTTGCAGGCCCCGCTGGTAGTGGCTTCGGGCGCCATCGGGTTCTCCCAGTATTTCGAATTTCTCCTACCATTGGGCGACATCGGCAGAAAGGCGGTCTCGGGAACGGTCGTCATCCTCATCGTGCTGCTGCTGTACCGCAACATAAAGACCATCGGCAAGATCTCGGTACTGCTCTGGTCAGGCGTCATCATCACCATGCTCTGGATCATCATCAGCGGGCTGACCCACCGGCATACATCCTATTCCTGTCTGCCTTCGGAAGGGCAGTCCATGTTCAGCTGGAGCTTTGCCGTGCTGCTGGGACAGGCTTCGGGCAAGACCATCTATTCCTTTCTGGGCTATTACAATGTATGTCACCTGGGCGGAGAGATCCGGGATCCCGGCCGTAATATCCCCCGAAGCATCTTTATATCCATCATCTGCATCGCCATCCTCTACCTAAGCATGAACCTGAGCGTGGTAGGGGTAGTGCCCTGGCAGGACGCGATGCACTCCGACGCGATCATCAGCACCTTTATGGAAAAGATATATGGTCACAAGACGGCGCTGATAGCAACGGGACTGATCCTGTGGGTTGGATTCGCCTCCCTCTTCGCCGTATTGCTGGGCTATTCGAGGGTACCTTATGCAGCGGCTGTCGACGGTGAATTCTTCCCCATATTCGCCCGGCTGCATCCGACAAAATCATTTCCTTATATCTCTCTTTTATTCATCGGCGCCCTGGGTTTTCTTTTTAGCATACGGCTCAAGCTGGAGCACGCCATCAGCGCCATCCTCGCCATGCGGATACTCGTTCAGTTCGTCGCCCAGGCGGTAGGCGTGGTGATCCTCCGGAGAAGGGAAGGGGTGTCGAAGCTGCCATTCAAGATGTGGCTGTATCCCTTGCCTGTCATACTTTCCATCGGCATATGGCTGTTCGTCTGGGTGATGACGGGAAAGCTTGCCCTGTATGGACTGGCGCTGGCCAGCGCCGGTGTTGTCATTTTTTATCTTACCCGGGGGCGGTGGAGAAATGAAAAAATAACGTAGGTTCGCTGTATGGAACGTAGAACTTTTATTCAACAAAGTACACTGGCGGCTGCGGGATTTTTAATGAAGCCTTCTCTTGGTAGCGTCAAGGATTTCCCTGTCGTCCGCATACCGGAAGGACAAAGAAAATTTAAGAGCAAGTCGGTCGAGAAGATCATCCGCGAAGTGAGAACCAATATCGGTAATAAGGAAGTAGGATGGCTCTTCGAGAACTGTTTCCCCAATACACTGGATACCACGGTGGAGTTCGAGATCATCGGCGGCAAGCCGGACACCTACGTCATTACGGGAGATATTGACGCCATGTGGCTCAGGGACAGCAGCGCGCAGGTATATCCTTATCTCTCGCTGTGCAAGGAGGACAAGGATCTGCAACAGCTGATCCAGGGCGTCATACACCGCCAGGTGAAATGTATCCTCAAGGACCCATACGCCAATGCCTTCTACAAGGATGAAAATAAGATCAGCGAATGGAAGGCGACGGATATCACGGATATGAAACCCGGCATCCATGAGCGCAAATGGGAGATCGACAGCCTGTGCTATCCCATACGGCTGAGCTATGGATACTGGATGGAAACCAGGGATACCACTCCCTTCGACAAGGACTGGCTGGATGCCATGCACCTGGTGCTGAAGACCTTTAAGGAACAACAGCGCAAGGACAGCGAGGGTCCCTACAGCTTCCAGCGTAAGACGAGCTGGGCCACTGACGGCGTGCCCCTGGGAGGTTATGGATATCCCACCAAAAAGGTCGGCCTGATCCATTCCATGTTCCGGCCCAGCGATGACGCCACGATCTATCCCTTCCTGATCCCTTCGAATTTATTTGCCCTCAGCAGCCTGCGGAACCTGCGGTCATTGCTGGACACAATGAAGACCGGTAAGGATATGACCGAGACCGCGTTCGCGCTGGAGAACGACCTCATCAAAGCCCTGGGCGAACATGCCGTCGTCACGCACCC
>DASZWE010000730.1:0-7530 GCA_035546735.1 Puia sp. | reverse complement strand
ACAAGCACTTATGAAGTCAAGAAAATTGGCTAATGCTATTGCTTTGGCCTTAAGGAAGCCTTATTTCCTTATCCCATCGTTCTTCCTTTCCCTGGCCCTGTTGAGTGGCTCCGTATCTGCTCAAAGCGTTACCATCAAGGGGGTGGTTTACGACAAGCTGAACAAACCCATATCGGATGCCACCGTAGAAGTGGTAGGACTTCGCAGAGGCACCGCGACGGACACGATGGGAAGGTTCTCCATCACATTGGACAATGCAAAACAACAGCTGCGCTTTTCTCACATTGGTTATGTAACGCAGACTACAAGCCTCAACAACAGCCTCTCATTGGAAATATACATGGATGCCGACCCGGGCAGCCAGAACGAAGTAGTGGTAGTGGGCTATGGCAAACAGCGCAAGATCAGCCAGATCGGCGCACAGTCCACCGTAAATGTGGAAGACCTCAAACAGCCGATAGCCAATGTCTCCGCAGGCCTGGCCGGTCGCCTGGGCGGTCTGGTAGCCGTACAGCGCCAGGGCGAGCCGGGACACGATGACGCCGACCTCTGGATCCGCGGCATTGCCTCCCTCAACGACTCCAGACCCCTGATCCTCATCGACGGGGTGGAAAGGTCCATGAGCAATCTCAACTACGACGACATCGCCTCCTTCAGCATCCTGAAAGACGCATCCGCCACGGCCGTATACGGTGTACGCGGCGCCAACGGCGTTGTCCTCATCACCACCCGTCAGGGCAAGGCGGGCAAACCCCGTTTCAACTTCGACTTCCAGGAAGGCATCACGACCTTTACAAAGGTTCCCAAACTGGCAGATGGTCTCACCTATATGAAAATGGCCAACGAAGCCCTCACTACCCGTGGCGGTACGCCCAAGTATGACCAGGCTTACATTGACAGCACAGTGGCAGGAAGGGATCCTTATCTCTATCCCAATGTCAACTGGATGGACCAGGTGTTCAAAAAGACGGGTAACAATCGGAAGCTATCCTTAAACGTCAACGGCGGTTCACAGTCCGCGGTTTATTACGTATCTCTCGGCTATTACGACGAAGAGGGCTTTTTCAAGTCGGATCCCCAACAGCCTTACCACGGCGGCATCGGTTACTCCCGCTTCAATTTCACCAGCAACCTGAACCTTCGCGTGACCTCCACGACGGCGCTGGAGCTGGGATTGCAGGGATATTACAGTAATGGCTCTTATCCCGGTATCAACGGCGGCTTCAATCCGACAGACCCCAACAATACACCCTCCCAATCCATTTTTCAATCCGTAATGGACATGCCCCCGGTAGAGCTGCCCCTGACCTATCCGGGCGACACCAGCTCAGGTCGCAACCCCAATGGCGGCTTCCGCAACCCCTTCGATGCAGTTGCCAGATCCGGCTATGCCAACGACTACAAGACACAGCTCTTCTCCAACGTGCGGGTACGTCAGCAGCTCGGAATGCTGATACCAGGTCTGTCCTTCACCAGCATGTTCTCCTTCGATAACTTCGGCGAATTAGGCATCACCCACGGCAAACGGCAGGACGACTATATCGCCACCGGCCGCAATCCGGACGGAACGCTGAACCTCGTAATGACCTACAACGGCCAGAATACGCTGGGCTATGCACGCTTCAACGGGGGCAACCGGCGGATATACACCGAGTCGGCTCTTAACTACGACACGGCCATAGGACAGCACCGCATCGGCGCCCTGCTCCTGTACAACCAAAGCGAATACGTGGACGCCTTTGCCCCCGACTTCACCAGCTCGATACCCTCCCGTACAAGAGGTCTCGCCGGTCGTGTCACTTATTCATTTAACGACCGGTATTTCGCTGAATACAACTTCGGCTACAACGGTTCCGAAAACTTCGCTCCTGCCCGCCGCTTTGGGTTCTTCCCCTCCTACGGTCTGGGCTGGGTCGTTTCCAATGAAAGATTCTTTGAACCTCTGAAAGGTACTATCCAGCTCCTGAAGCTTCGTTTCTCGGATGGTAAAGTGGGTAATGGCAACATCAGCATCGGTGGCGTCAACTATCGCTTCGCCTATCTCGATCAGGTCAACACAGGCGCCTCCGGCTACGCATTGGGAACATCCCATTACGATCCGGGCGGCGTCAGCATCTCAAACTATGGCGTAAACCTCACCTGGGAGACATCCCATAAGACGAATCTCGGTTTTGAAATGAACCTACTGCATGGCATGAACTTACAGGTCGATTTCTTCAAGGAGCACCGGACGGGCATCTTCCTCCACAGACAGTCCGTGCCTGAATTCGTAGGTCTTACACAGGCGCCCAATGGCAACCTGGGTGTCGTCGACAACGGCGGCGTAGACATCAGCCTCACCCATAGCATGCGCATAGGCGACAACGTTAAGCTCTCTCTGCAGGGTACCTTTACCTATGCCCGCAATAAGGTCGTCTCCACCGACCAGCCGGATCAGCGTTATCCCTGGCTGAATTCCAAGGGTCATCCCGTGCTCGCCAGCTGGGGCTACGTTGACCAGGGTCTTTTTAAAGACTCGGCCGATATCCTGAATTCGCCGGTGCAGAGTTTCGGCGAAGTACGCCCCGGTGACATCAAATTCAAGGACCTCAATGGCGACGGCGTCATCGATGCCAATGACAAAATGCCAATCAACAACGGCGACGTACCTACGATCCTCTACGGCTTCGGCTTCAATGTAGCCTATAAAGGATTCTCCCTCGGCGCCTTCCTCCAGGGCCAGGCCCACGCACAGATCGCACTGGGCGGCAACAGTATCCAGCCCTTCTCCGGCGACGGCGGCGAAGGCAATGCCTATGCCGTGATCACGGACAGGTGGACGCCGGGAAGCACCAACCCGCACCCCTTCTATCCCCGCCTGGGATATGGCGGCCCCGCGAACGCCAATAACAACCAATACAGCACCTGGTGGATAAGGGACGCCAGCTTCCTCAAAGTGAGGACCGCGGAGTTCGCCTATACCTTCCCTTCCAGCACATTCAAAAGGCTGGGCGTACAGGGAGCCAGATTGTATTTCATAGGTACCAACCTGGCTACTTTCAGCAAGTTCAAATTGTGGGACGTGGAGCTGAATACGTCCAACGGCGTGAAATATCCCCAGGTAGCAGCTTATTCACTGGGACTTACATTAACCTTTTAATCCATCAAGATGAAAAAGATACATATCATTTGTTTTATAGCCCTGGGAGCCATAGGGTTCGGCTCCTGCAAAAAAGGCTGGCTCGATCAGGTGCCACAGGACAGAATTACCGTCGACCAGATATTTGCACATAAGAACACGGTAGACCAATACCTTGCCAATATTTATTCTTATATCCGCGATGAGTCTTCCCAGCGTTACATCGGCGGCGCCGGCAGCGGCGGCCCATGGACTGGCGGTTCCGACGAGGCGGAATATGACTGGAGCTTCGTCGCCAGCAATTATATGAACGTCGGTTCCTGGGACCCCACCACCGGCTGGGTGAACGATTTTTGGAACAACTATTATATCGCCATCCGCAATGCCACCTACTTCATGCAGCATGTCGGTGAATGCAAGGAGATCGTGAATGCCACCGGCGGCCAGCAGAAACTGGCGCAATACATCGCTGAAGCCAGGGCCTTGCGCGCTTACTTCTATTACAACCTCGTTCGCATCTTCGGCCCTGTGGTTATTATTGGGGATGATCTCATCGCACCCGATGCCAATCTCGGCGCCGTCCAGCTGGCCCGCAAGCCGATGGATAGCTGTGTCGCTTACATCACCTCCGAATTCGACAAGGCATCGGCAGATCTGCAGGACACATACAGCCAGGGCGACCTGGGTAGAATGTGCCGCTCAGCCCTCATGGGATTCAAGACGGAATTGCTCCTTACAGCCGCCAGCCCGCTGTTTAACGGCAATCCTGATTACGCCTCTTTGAAAAATCCGGTCACGGACAAGGGCGGCGGCGAACAGCTGATCCCTCAGACCTATGATGCCAGCAAATGGGCCACCGCAGCCGCGGCAGCCAAAGCATTCATCGACAGATATGTTCCCGGCACTTTTAATTTGTATACCAATGCCGGCACCTTCGACCCCTATCGCTCCTGTGCAGAGGTCATGTATACAGATTGGAACCAGGAATGGATCTATGGTCGCGTTACTGCCGGCGTTTCTACCCGCCAATACGAAATGTGCCCCTATAACTCCGGCTCCGACGGCGACATTCGCGCCAGCGGCGGCCTGGGCGCCACACTCGCCATGGTGGACGCCTACAACATGGACAACGGCCTCCCTATTACAGACCCCGGATCGGGCTACGTAGAGACAGGCTTTTCCTCGTCAGACGATAAATATACAAAGGCCGGCACCTACAACATGTTCTGCCACCGCGAACCCCGCTTCTACGTGGGCATCACCTACAGCGGCAGCACCTGGCTGGATTCGCTCAGCAGCTCGGGAAAAGTCGTTACCCAGATGTTCTATACAGGCACCTCCGGTAAGAAAGTAGGCGGCAATGACTATTGCCCGACAGGTCTCATCGTCCGGAAAAATATGCCCCCGAATACCCGCTGGCAACAGGAGAACAGAGGCTGGGTGATGCTGCGCCTCGCCAACATTTATTTGGACTATGCCGAAGCCCTCAACGAATCCGATCCCAGCAATCCGGATATATTGAAATACGTCAACCTCATCCGTACAAGGGCCGGGATTCCCATCTACGGTCCCGATGCGGCAAATGATGTCCCCATTCCGTCCAGCCAGGCAGCCATGCGCGACGCCATTCGCAGGGAACGCCGCGTGGAGCTGGCCTTCGAGAACGCCCGCTATTTCGATACCCGCCGCTGGAAGATAGCCGAACAGACGGACAACGGTCCTTTCTATGGAATGAATATCAACGCCGGCACCAGCCTGCAGGACCCTTCCTTCTACCAACGTACGGTATTCGAGAACCGTGTATTCCAGAAGAAACATTACCTGTGGCCCATTCCGCAACAGGAGCTCAACGTGGACAAACAGCTGGTACAAAACACAGGCTGGTAATCATGACTTCCTTAACTATCAAAACATCAGTATGAACAGACATCATAAATTGCGCTACCTGCAGGCAGCCATCCTGAGCCTCAGCCTGATGGCCGTGTCCTGCAACAAGCCGGATCCGCTGGTCAGCAAGAACGAAGGCTCCATCTATATGCCACAGGCCTATAGCACACTCGGATCATTAAAACTATACCTCCTGGACAGCCCCCAGACAGTTATATTCGGCGCCGCCTACGGTGGGTTGACCTACCCCGGCCGCGATGTTAAAGTGAACTTTAAGCTGGACACGGATCTCATCGCATCCTATAATGCCCAGTACGGCACCTCCTATGTCCCCTTGCCCGCATCCAATTATACCGTCGCCAGCTACTCAACCGTGATAAAGGCGGGTACGACGACATCTACCCCATTACCTATAACGGTAATGACAAAGGGCTTGAGCTTCGGGGTCCGGTATATGCTTCCTATAACAATGACAGATGCATCCTCCGGAAAGATAGACTCCAGCCTCAACAGGACCTGGTTTACAGTGGACTCGCTCTACACAAGGGAAAGGGACATAACGGATAAGGGTACCTTCTCGGTGGCCCTGGAGAATAGTAACGGAGCCGGCTCGGCCGAAGGTTCCCCTCACCTCGTGGACGGCGACGTCAATACCAAGTACCTGACCTTCAATTTCCCGCAGCCTTTCTGGTTCCAGGAACAGTTCGCGACGCCACAGGTGGTCAATTCCTATACTTTCACATCCGCCAACGACTCGCCCGATCGCGATCCGATGGATTGGAACGTAGTAGGCTCCAACGATGGCACTAACTGGGATACCCTGGACGTACGCACCGGCGAAACATTCCCCAGCCGCTTTCAAACCCGGCATTTTATCCTGAATAACAACAGCAACAAGACCTATACTTATATTCGGGTGAATGTCACGGCAAGAAACGGTGGCAGCGGAGACGGCCTCTTCCAGATGGCAGAATGGAGATTGCTGCAATATTATTGATCCTCCACCCGATGCCAGGCGGACTCCGGTCCGCTGTCCGAAAGGACAGACCTTCATTTTCCGACCCGTTGCTACTCCGCAACGGGTCTTTTTTTAAAGTTGCCGGATCCGCTGTATCCGCGCCTCCTCCACCTTCTGGATAAACTCTTCTACCTGATCGCTGTTCATATGATCTACATAAAAAGTCAGCGAGCTGCCCCCTTTGGAGCAAAAGGTCACCTGTTGCCCCCTGTTGCTAAGCCATAAGGTAAGAAAGATCCCCCCCAGGATAAACGCCATATAAGTATATACGATAAGATCCCGGTTGCTAAGATAAACCGCCCCCGCCAGAAAGGCGACAACGGCAAATATGAGATAGGAAAGATTGCTCTTGAAGACGTTCTCGATGGAGCTGATATCCTCCAGAAAAATAGTGGTCTGATAGCTCCTCCCCCACTTCCGGCTCCTCATATGTATGCGCAGGTTGGTCAGAATGATCGTGTCGTCATTGGATTTCACCAGTATCGATTCATTGGATAACAGGTTCATAAATGGTCTTTTAACAAATATCCGAAAAAAAGACCAGTTATCCCCGCCCCTCAATGCCCATCCGGCTGAATATACCCCGCCAGATCCAGGTTGGCGCGGGTGACCCCATGATCCATATCCTGGTATTGTATACGAAGCAGTGGCTTATTGTCGGACTGATGCAACCCCAACTCGATCTCGATCACACGGGCCGTCACCTGATCGGCCGCAAGCCCCTTGCTCACATCCGTGCGCTGCAGCCTCCACGTATAGCTGTTGAATAATCCATAGGCCATGGCAGTGGTAGTATTCACTCCCGCCGCAAAAGGAATGGTATCGCCGGCGAATAGCAGCACATTTCTTCCCAGGTCGAATTCCAGGTAGTCAAGTATACGCCCCTCGCCTTCACCCTTGAAGCTGATCTTATTCTCCTGTCTGACGATGCTGATCCGTTGGGTGTCGACCACCTTAAGGGCGGGATGGACCTTGTCCATGCTCCTGATCCTTTCATATTCACCCGGCGTAATACCAAATTTCTCATTATAAGGTAAGGACTGCCCGGGCGACAGATGACTGGTGTAGGCGGTAAACCATTCCTTATTGGCCGCAATGGCATTGTTGAAACGCAGCAATATCCCCCGGATGTCGGCAGGGAAGTCGAATTCCGTAATCGCAAAACCAAAAGAAGAGGCATGGAACAGACTATCCGCAAAAGCCATGGCATCCCCGGCCTTCTGCGCCCGCACCCCCAGGCCGGCCAATAGTAACAATATGATTATCAGATTTTTCATAGCGGACGAAAAGTACGGATTTTTTCCGTAGCTTTGCAGACTCTCTGCCTTATAGTATAATGGTAGTACGACAGATTCTGGATCTGTTTGTCTTGGTTCGAATCCAGGTAAGGCAACAGGTGGCCCTCAGCTTTGCTGAGGGTATTTTTTTGCACGGCAGCGAAGCGAGCTTGCTCGCTATAGACAATGGGTTATGCAAAGGCAGAGGTTCCCATTATATATCTGTAATT
>DASZWE010000729.1:0-8114 GCA_035546735.1 Puia sp. | reverse complement strand
CGGGCCACCGATAACGAGAGTCTGCATAAAATTTATTCGGAGATCGACAAGCTGGAAAAATCCAGGATAGAGGTGACGGCCCTCCGCAGATATACGGAGCAATTCTTTCCTTTCGCGCTGGCTGCCGCGGTATTGCTCATGCTGGAGCTGCTGCTCCGGTGGACTGTCTTAAAGAAATTCCCATGATGGCCAGAGTCTATAAGTCCACGGGCAGCTGGTATGTGGTAAAGACCGCGGAAGGCGAGGTGTGGAATGCCCGGCTGAAAGGCATTCTGCGTCTGGATGGGATCACTTCCACCAATCCGATTGCGGTGGGGGATATTGTTGAGATGGAGGTGGAGGATCGGGAGGAAAAGACCGCTGTGGTCACGGAGATCAGGGATCGCAAGAATTATATCAACCGGCAGTCGCCTTCTCACCGGATGCAGCATCATATTGTGGCGGCGAATATCGATCAGTCGCTGCTGCTGGTGACATTGAAGGAGCCCCGGACATCGGAGGGATTTATCGACCGGTGGCTGGTGACCTGTGAAGCTTATCATGTACCCGCTATTCTGCTTTTCAACAAGACAGACCTTTACAAGAAAAAAGAGACGGAGAAATTCGAGTCCTGGAAGGAGATGTATGAAGCCATTGGCTACCGGGTGATCCGTATGAGTGTGGAGACGGGCGAGGGAGTGGAGGAAGTGAAGGAACTGCTGCAAGGAAAGATCAGTCTGCTGAGCGGCCATTCCGGCGTGGGTAAGTCATCCTTTTTAAACGCTATTCTTCCGGAACTGCGGCTAAAGATACAGGATGTCAGCGGGTGGAGTGGGAAGGGTACGCACACGACGACGTTTGCGGAGATGTTTGATCTGCCAGGGTCCGGCCAGTCCGGCGAGCCGGTCAACGATGAGCGGGGCTACCAGCCCGGTGCTGTGATCGATACGCCGGGCATGAAGGAATTCGGATTGGTGGATATTTCCCGTGCGGAGCTGTCGGGTTATTTCCCGGAGATGCGTGTATTGGCGGGGGAGTGTCAATTCAATAATTGTCTGCATGCGGAAGAGCCGGGCTGTGTGGTAAAGCTGGCTGTGGCGGAGGGGCATATCGCGGAGGACAGATATGTCAGTTACCGGACGATCCTGGATTCCATCGATGACAAAAATTATTGAGGGGCGGCGTGGCCCGGGCCGGTGGCGGGTCCGGCTGTCGAGGCGCCGTGCTCATCGGGGTGTACGCCTCCTTCTTCTTTTATTTCTTCTTTCAAAGGCTCGGGTTCTTTTTCATCTCTTTCATCACCGAGCAGCATTCCCCAGGGTTTGAGGGGTTCGATACGATCGAAGATGATCTTTGTCATCGCGATCACGGGTATGGCCAGGAAGGTGCCTGTAATGCCCCATACGCTTTCTCCCACGATGACGCCGAGGACGGTGATCAGGGCGTTGATCCTTACTTTTGAACCGACGATGATGGGCAGGAGCACATTGGAGTCGATGAGATGGATCCCGAAGATGGTGCCTGCCACGATGAGCAGCTTGGCGGCGCCGGCGCTGGCAAAGGTTACGAGGGCGCTGAGGACCATGGCTGTCAATATACCGATGTAGGGGATGATATTGAACAGGCCCGTGATCAGACCGAGCAGGATAGCATATTTCACCCCCAGGATCCAGAGGGCCAGGCAGGTGGCGGCGGCCACGATGACCATTTCAAGCACGAGACCGAGGATATATTGACGGATGCGGGATTGTATGTGTGCGATGATGTCATATACGGTGACGGAATTTTCTTCCCTGAAGACGGATACGAGGAAGCGGACGATGAGGCGGCGGTAGTATAGCAGAAAGAACGTGTCGAACATGATAAATATCAGGAACAGTACGAGGGAGGAAATGGAGAAAACGACGTCTCCCAGTACGGAGGAGCCTGTGGCAAGGAGCTTGGATGTGGCGCTGTCGAGATAGGTATTCTGCTGTTTGATACGGATATGGAATTTGACGGAGATCCAGTGTTGCAGGTCGCCGAGGGAGATGGCTACCTGTTGTTTGAATTGTGGCCAGTCTTCTGTCAGCGTGCTTATCTGGGCGCCTACGAGATAGAAGATCAGGGCTATGGAGAGCACGAGCAGCAGTACGGAAATGATGGAAGCGAGGCTGCGGGGCAGGCGAAGCTTTGTTTCCAGGGTGTGCGCTACGGGCAGCAGGAGCACGGCGAAGAGCAGTCCGAAGATAAGGGGGGCAAGGATGGATTTGCCGAGGATGGCGATATAGAACAGGGCTATGAGGCTAATGAGGACCATTGCCAGCCTGGTGTAGAAGGGCGCAGTAAGCTTTGTATTTGCCATATCTGCAAGATACTGCAAAAAGATAGCCACCCGTTGCGGGGCGGCCACTTTTGCCAAAGGCTAACAATCGTCAGCTACCGGAACGGCCTGCTTCGTCCGCCAACCGGCGGGAGGCTTGCTGTCCGGATTTACGCCTGTCCCCGATGGAGAGGTCAGGACATATATCGCTTAGCTGTATTGATCAGGAGCTTGCTTTCCAGAAATTTGGCGACCTCTACTACGGCGTCATTGTCTTTTCTTGGGGCTTCCCGGAATTTGCGGGGATAAATGGATATCCCGGTATAGATGTTATAATGCAGGGTCAGGATATGGCCCTTGTAGAGGAAGTCCCACATGAGACTGTCGAAATCGTCTGTTTTTTGGGTGAATTTAATATCCAGATCGTCCGAAAGAATGTTAGCTACTTCATAGAATCGTTTAAGGCCGCAATCGTCGTCTATGACAGCTTCTGTGCAACCGAAATCGGTGCGGAGAGTTAAGGGGCTCATAGCGTAGGGATTTTAATGTTTACAATAGGGTATTTAATCGTACAATTTATATTGAATGTATCAATACTCTAAGCTTTGAACTTTGGCGCCTTAGGGACTTTCTCACCACTCAGGATCCGCTCAGCTCCCACATTTTTTCCGTCGCTGGGACAGCCATATTTTGGTCCGAAAAGACTATGTACCAGCCCACAGGAGGTTCCGAGAAGGACGATTGCTGTCAGCAGTACCAGGGTCATTGGGAGTCTGCGTGAGACAGCATGCGAGTTAAAGATGGTCGATCCAGGGTTCATGGGATGGATTATATTCTTTTAAATAAACGTATCTAAACCTACAAATATTATCCTGAAAATGCAAGTGTTTACCCCTGCATTAACATACACCTTTTAGTGGTTTCTGGTTAGTTAAACGGAGGATTTGTCCTTATTGGGGGGCTGGCTGCAGGAATGGTTACAGGGGGCTGCCGGGTGGGACTGGGTTGGGTCCTGCCAAGTCAGGCTTGCAGGCCGGTGGCCTGAAATGGCGTGGGGCGTCCTGCCTTGCCGGCAGATGTGGAAAGGCCGGGAGCATATTCCGGGGAACTATTTAGCCGGGGGGACTGCATTGGAGTCCTTGAACCAGCTGGCATACAGGCAGTAGTGTTCTGCGATCCGGTCGATCTGGCCAGTGATAAGATCTACGGGAATGTCCTTTATCTTTTTGGCGGGGATGCCGCCATAGATGGTGCCGCTTTCGATCTTAGTGCCTTCGAGTACGATGGCGCCTGCAGCGATGATGGTGTTGCTGCCGACCTCTGCATTGTCCATGATGATGGCGCCCATTCCGACGAGGACTTTATCACACAGCGTGCAACCATGTACGATGGCGTTATGGCCGATGGAGACGTTGTTCCCGATGACGGTCTTTGATTTTTGGTAGGTAGCATGGATGACGACACCATCCTGGATATTGACCTTGTTGCCGATGCGGATGCTGTTGACGTCGCCGCGGACGACGGCATTGAACCAGATGCTGCATTCATCGCCTATTTCTACGTCACCGACGATGGTGGCATTGGGAGCGACAAAACAGTTCTTTCCAAATTGGGGGAATTTACCTTCGACGGGGAGGATGGTAGCCATAGGAGTGCTTTTAGTTTATGCGAATATCCTAAGATTTTTCTTACGATCTTCGCTCCTGGCGAGTTTTAATCTTACCGGCATATGGCTGATAACAAAAACATCGGAAAGGATAATGATGCAGGAGCGGTGGCAGGCGGTATGGATATGCGGGGCCTGTTCCTCCGACATGTAGCGCAAACTTCACCCAATCCCCTGGCGATAGAGATTGCAAAGGCGGAGGGCCTGTATTTATATGATCCTGCCGGCAAGGCTTATATGGACCTGATAGGAGGGATCAGCGTTTGCAATACCGGTCACCGGCATCCGCGTGTGGTGGAGGCCATCCGGGAGCAGACGGATCGTTATCTCCATGTGCTGGTATATGGAGAGCTGATCCAATCTCCGCAGGTGCAGTATGCGCGTCTGCTGGCGGAGCATCTACCGGCGTCTTTGAACAGTGTCTATTTTACCAATTCGGGTGCAGAGGCAACGGAGGGGGCGATGAAGCTGGCCAAGCGATTGACCGGCAGGACCGAGGTAGTGGCTTTTGATCAGTCCTATCATGGCAGTACGCAGGGGGCGCTGAGTGTCATGGGGGATGAATACTGGCGTAATGCGTATCGTCCTTTGTTGCCCGGGGTATGGCATATGAAGTACGATGCGATGGAAAGCCTGGAGCGGATCACGGGGGATACAGCCTGTGTCATTGCGGAGACCGTGCAGGCCGAAAGGGGGGTGTATGCTCCGCGGATGGAGTGGATGCAGGCGCTGCGGAGGCGTTGCGATGAGACGGGTGCGTTGCTGATACTGGATGAGATACAGGCGGGGTTTGGGAGGACGGGAAGGCTTTGGGGTTTTGAACAATATGGTATCGTGCCTGACATAGTTCTATTCGGCAAGGCGTTGGGGGGAGGCATGCCTTTGGGCGCTTTTGTAGCGGACCGGGAGAAAATGTGGGCCCTGACCGGGGCGCCTGTGCTGGGCCATATCACGACCTTTGGAGGACACCCGGTGAGCTGTGCGGCGGGTAGGGCCGGGTTGCAGGTATTGCTGGAGGAGGGATGGATACGCGAGGTAGGGAAAAAGGAGGCGCTGTTCCGGGAATTGCTGGTACATCCGGCTATCAAGGCGGTGCGCAGCTGCGGGCTGCTGATGGCGGTGGAGTTCGAAAGCTATACCATAAATAAAGGTATTATCGACCGATGTATCGAGAAAGGGCTTTTGACCGACTGGTTCCTTTTCGCGCCGCATTGCATGCGAGTGGCTCCTCCCCTTCTTATTACGGAGGAGGAGATCAGAAAAGCCTGCGCCATTATATTATCGTGTATACAGCAGGGGTAGGGGTATGGAAATTTTTCCGGGTGGGCGCTAATTAAAAGCGTGGTGTCCGGTGTTTCTTATAGTAAACCCTACTTATGAAACTCCCACCAGAAGAGGCGGTCATTGTTCAGTTTTGTGCAGGAGACAGGAAGGCGTATGAGATAGTATATACCTATTACTATAAATATGTCTTTGTGATCGCTTACATGATCCTGGAGGATCAGCACGGGGCAAAAGATATTGCTTCGGAGGTCTTTTTGCGGCTGTGGGAGCAGCGAAAGCGATTTAGCAGGGCTGAGGGTATAAGAAAATGGCTGATCGTTACCTGCCGGAGGGCCAGTCTGAATGAATTGCGGTCGCGACAGCGGCGGCAGGCGAATGAAAAGGAGCTGCTGTTCTTATCCCGGGGTGAGCAATTGCCCTATGAGTATTTTTTGATAGGGGAAGAGATCGTACAGGAGTTGCTGCAGCAGTTGGAGGGATTGCCGTCCCGTGGCAGGGAGGTGTTGGAGCTGTTGTTCTTTCAGGGGCAGCGAACGGTGGAGGTGGCGGGGAAGCTAGGTATCAGCGGGGCGACGGTGCAGTCCCATAAGACAAAAGCCCTCGCAAAATTGAGGGCTTTTCGTCAGCGATTCATTCAGTGATATGGACGGGTCCGCCCGGAAAAACTTTTTACAGGGTTCAGGAGGTACCATCACGAACCGGAGGTTCGTAGTCTGGAACCGCAAGGCTCCGACCGGGGAGGACCTTTCGAAGTACCCGAGGTACGAAGGGTATGAACGAGAAGGAGCGAATACATGGAGCTCCGACGAAGGCCTCAGGCATTGGACCTTTCCGGAATACGGGCAATATTTAATGAGGGCCCGTATTTCGGACATATCACATCAGTGCGAACCAGTTGAAGTCTCCCACGAATAGTTTGGAGGGATGCGTCTCGAGTCCGCGGGCCAGCTCTACGATGGTGGATAGAGAAACATTGAATCTTCCGTCTTCGATCTTTGCAATTTTGCTATTATCGAGATTACAATTAGCGGCGACTTGTCGGAGCGATAATCGCTTCTTTTCGCGAAGATCCTGGATGGTGGCTCCGAATCTTTTTTTGAGGATTTCTTTTTCAGCTGTTGTCATGGATTGGTTTGGTTAATGGATAACCAAGATGAAATTTTTTTGTGATAGGCATGCGGTTTAATTAGACCACAAGGTAGTTCTTTTTTATAAACGGCCGTGTAGAAAATGTTCGAGTTTGATGAAAATTACAACTAACCGGGTATTGACGGAAGGGGGCTAAAAAGTTACTATGCCGTATGCCATGAGCGTCAGGTTCGCCAGGCTGGAACCGGGCTTAGGGGCGAGGGTTTCGACCGGGAAGAACTGTGGTGAAGCAGGTCAGAGGAAGGTCGCGGGCATTAAAAGGTACGAACCATGTCTATTTTTATTGGTGTACATGCGCTGGAAGAGACAACGGATCCGTTATCCGCCAACCCAACTGACACGACTATTCGTAAACAATCGGAGAAAGCGATCCGGGCGGTGGAGGGCGGGAAGCAGCGATGCTTTATCAATTAATTTGATATTTGTAGCTTTTTAACTATTTATATTGGGGAATTAGACCAAATTATTTGATTTGGCCTTTATAATTTTGTATATTTGGTTCCTGCCTGTGGATAAGTAAAGGGTCCACGAACCTGGGTTCGTTGTCTGAGGGACGATGGACGGACATTAGATTCTTGCGGACTTATCCATTAACCTTATTTAAATCTTTTGTATGTCGAAGTTTCTTGAGCAGCGGGAGCTGTTTGACAAGGTGATCTGTCTGGATGAGGAAGACAGGCAGGAGCCATTGCGGGTATTCAGGCGATTTTTCAGTGATTACCGTCTTCATGAGTTGCGTCATATATTATGGGGGATGGTGGAGGTTTGTCTGACGACGGAGAATGATGGGTTTAGTGAGCCGGAGGAGAGGGCGGATCTTCTTTTGCGGTTCAAGCATTTTGAGGAGTTGTTGGAGGCGGGGTGGTTGTTGACGGGGGAGTAAGGATAAATTACAACAATAAGGTAATGTTGGTTACTGGAGGGGATAAAGTAATTACTCTATTTTTGTTTGGACATCCTGTCGAATGTAGTATATTTACTAAAGGAAACATGTACTGATACGCATGTATTTCTAAGTAGATGTAATTACGTAGCCTGGAAAATGAAACCAAAACTAGGAAGGACTGTGACGATATACTATTATTGCCGGAATTCTACCTCTATCCGCAAATCATATAGATATCTGAATTACAAATAGATATATTCTCCAATATTATGAACAAGCCTGATCCGGATCTGGCTTCCAAGCCGTAAACCTTATGCTATTAATGCTGTTCCAGCCGGAATGGCGACACGGGTGATCTGCCTGTTGTTGGATCAAGAACAAAATCTTATTTGGTTAAAAAGCCCCTGTTTGGCGACTGATTAGTGCTATGAGCGAGCGATCGACACATAATTTTTCTATTGAGCTGTTTCGTACGGGCGATGGGCATCAGTTCAAATATGTGTATGAGCTTTATTATGAGCCCATCCTGAGGTTTGTGTACAACCTGGTGAGGAGTGAGCAGGAGACACAAGACATTACGATTGAAACCTTTGTCAAACTGTGGCAGCTGCGAGCCAACCTGGAGAATCTTACGAATATCAAAGCTTTTTTATACGTCACATCCCGCAATGCCTGTCTCGACCATTTCCGCAAGCTCCAACGGCAGCGTTCCATACAAAAAGAGGTGAATTATCTGCTGGACCCGCAGGTGGGTCAAGAGATCATCAAGGCGGAGGTTATTACCGAGCTTTACCAGCGGATCGAGCGCCTGCCTTCCACCTGCCGCACGATCGTCAAGATGATGCTGG
>DASZWE010000728.1:0-28286 GCA_035546735.1 Puia sp. | reverse complement strand
GTGGATGGAGCTATATCAGCACTGCGTAAACTTTACTATGCCCTCATGAGCTGGAAAGCCGAAGCGCCGAAATGGTGAGATTTATTTCGTATATTCCCTGACTATGAAATATTTGCTGACAAGCTTTTTAATGATTGCAGTATTTACAGGGATACGGGCGCAGGAGGCATACCAAATCCTTCATTTCTCCTCACCGCATAATTGCTTTCCGGATACGGCCAGGGATCATGGACATATGGACGGCGATGGAAACCGTCTTCCCCGGGAAGGACATTATGACGATAGTTCGGTATTGCTGGTGGTACCGACGGCGCTGCGTATGGGGAAGACCGTGGACCTGGTGGTCTGGTTCCATGGCTGGCATAACAGTATCGATAGCGCCCTGCAATTTTACGGACTGGCCCGTCAATTAGCGGCTTCGGGGCGAAATGCAGTGCTGGTGCTGCCGGAGGCGGCAAAGAATGCGGCGGACAGCTACGGAGGAAAAATGAGGCAGGATGGGATGTTCAAATTGCTGGTCGCGGATGTATTGGAGGAACTAAGGCGGAAAAGAGTCGTTCCCTCCGATGCCCTGACGGGCCATATTGTGCTGGCCGGGCACAGCGGTGCGTATTCGGTGATAGCCGATATATTGGAACATGGGGGCCAGGCGGTGGATGAGGTATTCCTTTTCGATGCGCTGTATGGACGGCTCAATACGTTTACCCGATGGGCAGAAGACGGAAGTCACCATTTTGTCCATTGGTTTACCAATACCGGCTACGGACCGGACAAGATGAGTGATACGATGATGTTGCGGCTGCGCCAGGATAAGATACCCTATGAATTGTCGGAGGAAGCGTCGGTGAATGACAGGGCCATAAAGAACAATAGGATCTTGTTCGTGCATAGTCCGAGAGAGCATAATGTGATCATCAATGATCCGGATGATTTTGCGCTGCTGCTGAGAAATAGTTTTCGCGACGACGGCATTGGGGGACGATGGTGATGGCTCGAAGAAGCGCACCTGCTTATTGTTGAACCGCGCCCGGTGGTTGGCGGATCGGCCGTTGTTGCGTCTTGTTCCTTTTTTCTGGACTGAAGGAGTTTTTGGAGATACTCCTGGCGCCTGTCGTTAAGCTTTTCCCGCCTTTCTATCTGTTTGTCCTCCTTAGCCCGATTATACTCATAGAAAAGATACAGGGAAATACCCGCCGCGAATATGGCTCCGGGAACGATGATTGTCATTTACCTGGTTTTGGGTGCTCCTAAAGTATAAAAAAAATTCCACGCGGAAATGGTTCCCGTGGAACATATTGGACGGTGATTAATATTACACCCCGTGATGTACAACTACTTTTAGATTTGATGCGGCGGCTGGAAAATGCCGGTCGAACCAGTTGGCGGAAAGATGGGCAATGTGGCGCGCTTTATGCTGTTCTTCAAACTGCCGGGGGTCGCCATCAATGACCACCAGCTGTTTTTCACAGGTCAGCTGCTCGTAAGCCTGCCAATTCAATTCTGTCAGGTACACATTTTCAGAGCCTGTGATCAATAAGGTCGGAGGTTTCACCAAAGGAAGCTTAGGCCCCGCCAGGTCAGGACGTCCACAGTGGCAAACCATCGCCCGGACCCGCTTACCTGCGCCGATGGAAGCTTGCAGGATGGCGGCGGAGGCTGTGTTCACAGCGAAATACCCCAGAGGAAGTCTTCTTAGCGATGGCTCACCCGAGATCCACCTCGTCAGCTGCCGTATATGCCGGCTCATCAATTCAATGTCAAAGGGAATATCAAAGTCCTGGTTTTCAGGCGGGTCAAGCAGATGTGTAAAAAGGGTGGCAATATTTCTCTTTACCAGCGCCCTTGATAAATACTCGTTCTCTGTTTTCAAAAGCCTGCAGTCTTCTTTTTCAGCAACGATCACGAGCCCTTTTGGCTCTTCGGGACTGTGAAGCCGTCCTGCCAAGATAATGTCTTTCAAAACAATATGGAGGTCATCTGCTGTCATAGGATAAGATATGCAATTTGCATACCTGCGAAACCAGCCGACGTTTTTTTTATTGCTTTACCATGGTAAAGGTGAGCCTGTCACCTGGCTTGATCGCATTTTCCGTGTAATAGACCATTGTTTTACCATCGTAGCTGGCAATAGTGCCGTTGAGCAGTCCATCACTGGTCAGCGTATTGCCCTTGACCAGCCAGGTACCCCGGACATCTTCAGCGGGGGTGCAAACAGTGCCGGCGTCATTGGAAACGTATGTGCCATCGTCCTTCAGGATCAGAATATTGTCCTTCTCACAGTCATCCATCGACTGCAAATAATCTACGGGTGTGGCGGATGCGTCTGACTTGTACTGTAAGGCAATAAGCTTGTAGGAGCCGGCCAGGCTTGTCATGCTTATACTGCATTCAGCCGGCTTGCTGTCTTCTTTTTTACAGGAGAAAAATAAACTTCCCGAGGTCATTACGATCAGCGCCCATGTCATTGTTGTTGTTTTCATACATTTCAGTTGAATGGATAAATCTATTTGATAGGAATACCCGTTCATTCATCCGGAAGGTTGGGGTAAAAAGAAAAAAGATTTTTTCGCAGAGGACCCAACCTTTGTAAAAATAATAGGGTACTATACTAAAAATGGATAAATTGAGGACTTGTAATATGGTGAAAAACAGCGCATTATTGATCTGGCTTGCCTGTTTGGCGAGCTGTGGCACTTCTATAAAAATGACCATACCCGAAGCGTTCAAGCAGCAGGCGACTATGGAACATGTCGATGGAGCAAGAGGTAATAAGATGTCGTTCGCGAATGTCAGCACTTCCAAAATAAAAAGAGGCATGCATCTGAGCTATCCGGGGTGGGGTGGACGGGCGTTCTTTTGGGATAATCTCATTCTTATGAATTACTTTGGTATTCAGAAGAGTGAAACCGTAAGGAAAGAAAAGGACAAGTTCCGATACTCGATGACAGATGGAAGAAATACGGTGGAGGTGTTTGCCGATGAGCGGGAGCTTACCAAGGAGCTGGGGTATGAAACTATGAACAGGGAAAGCATCCTCAACAGCTTCGCCCAGCTGCAGCAATATAAATATGTATTTTCGGCCACCATCAGCGCCGATACGGCACAAGATATCAAAACCTGGACGTTGGTGATGACGAATATGTATGACAGGGCGCCCAACGACAAAAACCCGTTTGCATATCGGAAAATGGGAGATAATGGACTGGCGACAAATGGGGTTGACACCATTTTTATAAAACCCATCAAGGTGGAAAAGACGGAATTGTCCGATGGCAGGGTAAAGAAGCTGCCGTTCAAGCTGCTATCGGGTTATGAATTAAGCACCAATGACGGTGTCATCGCCATCATTGATATGATCGACCGGAATATCTGGTTCTACAATGAGCTGGATTCCACGGAAAAGTTAACTATAGGCGCCATCGCGACGGCCATGTTTGCAAGACGGGTGCACGACGAAAAGTGGTAATCTACGGAACAGGATCTAAATAGCATCATTATTGAGTGCCGCAATGGCAGCAGGAAGGCGCAGGAGCAGCTCTTCCGGCAGCTGTATGGCTTTGGTATGACCATTGCCATGCGCTATGCTGTCGATGAATATGAGGCGGCCGATATCCTGGGTCATGCTTTTGTAAAAATGTTCAGGAGCATCCATTCCTTTGATGCGACGAAAGGAAATTTTCACGGCTGGCTGAAGAAGATAATCATCAATGAATCATTGGACCACATAAAACAGCGCAGCCGATTTACCAGCCTGGAGCTCGATACTGCAGAAGAACCCTTTGTCAACAACAGCATTATTGAAAAAACAGATGCGGCGGCGATACTGCAGCTGGTACGGCAATTGCCACCGGCTACTCATGCCGTGTTTGTAATGTTTGCCATCGATGGCTATTCTCACAAGGAGATTGCATCGCAATTGAATATCAGTGAGGGTACCAGCAAGTGGCATTTAAGTGAAGCAAGAAAGACCATTCAACAAAAACTTACAGCGATAAAAGATCAGTGAATACACCCACACCATATGAGCAATTGATAGCGGACAAACTTGACCAGGTGCCTGTGCCGGATATGGCTGATAGCGTATGGGCCAGTATCGGGATGCAGCTGGATATGGGGCCCGATACACCGGATCAGGGGGATAAGACGCCGGACGGGGGGGATGACGCGCCGGGTAAAAAGGCCGGACCCGGATTCAAGGGTAAGGGGTGGTATGGCTTTTTGGGGGTAGTGGTGGTTGTTACTACGGTGTGGTGGTATTATCATCAGAAGGTTGTACCTGCTGTAAAGGCGCCGGCGGCGGTGCCTGCTGCTGTGCCTACCGCGGACAGCAGTACGAGGATCGATAATCGTGTTGAGAAAGAGAATATCCCGGCTGCGTCCGTTGTTGTCAAAAAAGATTCGGCGCAGGGAACTATTGCCCGTCCTGATACCGCGTCTCAACTAGGAGCGCCGCCGGTGACCCTGCCGCCGATGAAGGTTGATTCGTCGTCCCTTTATAAGGACTGGGTCCCTGTCCCTTTCTTCGATTCATTGGGCGTCAGGCGGCCCGGCAGGAAGCTCAGGGGAGTAAAGGGTATTACCGACGATGATTATAAGATATCTGCGGAGAAAAATCATCATTGATCATTATTGGCAATATTGTTCTATCAATCCATCCAGCACTCCCCGCCGCCTGGCTTTTTTGGCACGCCGGAGCAGGAAAGGTTCTATAAGACCAAGGAATCCGGTGAATCGGCTGTCGGCATGTTCCATCAGCACGGCCAGGTGATCGAATTTTTTGGGGATACCCCTGTTATTTGTCAGACCATCATCGGCCAGCCCATAGCCAATGCAAAGGCTTTCGAGGAACCGGTTTGCCGCAGGAAATATCTTTACGTGGAATCGGATAGGGCTATTGCCCGGATTGTAAAACCGGTGGATCTCGTTCATTCGGGCTGTAGCGCTGGCGGGTCCCTCTAATTTCAGGTGTTTTTTATCCACTTCGATCCCCAATACGCCATTGATGGGGATAAATGTTTCGTTAAAGCTGGTATGATAATGTCTTGGCGTGCCGCCGCCGGGGGCGAGCTCCACTTCCACCAATATGTGGTCTCCGCCTGTGTCATCGGCTGTTTTGAGGACGGTGACCTTGTCTTTTATCTTCGGATTGTAAAAAACACGTTTTTGCATGCGCTTTTTTGAGCGAAAGTAGCGGGGGGCGTTCCGGGATGGAACAGGGAGATGTATGAACTGTAACAGGCGGGGGATGAATTATTGTAATAAAAGGATTAATTTCCGTCCCATGAAATTACATCTATTCTCGATCTTATTCCTGCTACCCTTTTGTGCAGTAAGATCACAAGACAATTCCGGTCAATCCCCCATTGAGCCTGATCTTGCGAGAAAGATCACCGTTGAGGGATTTTGCCTTTGCCGGACGACGGTATCAGACCTGAAAAACCTACAAAAGAATTTTAACGAGGTGGAAGTGGAAGAAATGGACGAGGGGAAAAAATGTTATGCTCACGACGCACGATATGTCAACGGAAAGGGATATTATTCCGAAAGCTACCCGGGTATGATCTTCCAAAAAGATCCGGATGCGGATTATATCAGTAAGATACGATTGACCCAAGGGTTTAAAGGCCGGCTGCCGGACGGGACGGCTATCGATATGAATGGTCTGCTGCTTAAGGATGTCATCAGGATCTATCCTGAGCTTAATAAAACGTGGAGTTCAAGGCCCTGTTCCGATTTTTTGACATTTTCCAATGACACCGTCGCCTTCTATGTCAGGATTGATAGAAGCAAACAACCGCTGTACCCTATCGATGAGGCTTATTATCTGAATAAACCTATAGAAGGCATTGATATAATGATATCATGCTACAGCGTATATAATCGCTCGAATGGGTTTTCCCTGTTCCCTGCCAATGAGCCGGCATTTTTCCTGGACAGCATACGAGTGAATAGCGGGGTCCTGAGATCATATGATCCATCAGAGATTGCGTTTATTACCGTGTATAAAGACTCCAATGCGACCCGGCTGGCCGGAAAGGAGGGGGCAAACGGAGTCGTATATATTATAACAAAACCTTTTGCCCGGGAGCATTATTGGAAATATTTTCAATCAAGGTCGGTCGAATATCGCAAGATAGCTCCTGACCTGGAAAGCGAGTCCACGCTTGTTTATATGCTGAACGATAAAATATTGACAAAGGACCAGGAAGCAGCCCTGTTCGGCATTGGCGATGACAATTTTCTGGAGCTGAAAGTTGTTGACAAGCGCGTCGTCATTAAAAGCCGGCCGCCGCGATAACAGGGATAGTCATAGCGTGGTATCAAGGTAATTATTTTTTTGGTAATACGAAGTCCTTTGTCGCCCGGACAAGCATCGACATCGTGTCCTGCTTGCCAGCCTTGAACATATGGTTGGCGCCTTCGATCTTCACCAATTTGGCTTTGGGAAGGGATTTACATACGGAGGTGATCAGGTCCCATGTCGCCAGCTCATCCCGCGTGCCCTGCAGAAAAAGCATTTTTGTCTTGATATCCTTCAGGTGTTCGGCCCTTTCGACAGAAGGTTTGCCGGAAGGATGTAACGGGAATCCGTAGAAGACGATGCCTTTTACCTCGAGCCGTGGGTGAGCTGCCAGGTACTGTGAGGTCATCCGTCCGCCAAAGGACTTTCCCGAGGCAAAGAGCGGAAGGGTAGGGAAGGAGGCATGGGCATGGTCGATGGCGGCGGCAATGGCCTGGTGGGCTACCGCAGGAGTATCGGGTCTTCCTTTTTTATTTTCCGCAAAAGGGAAGTTGAAGCGCAGCGTGGCGATGCCGGCCTCTGCCAGCGCAGCGGCAAGCGTGGTCATAAATACATGGTCCATACCGGCGCCTGCTCCATGCGCCAGTGTCATGATGCACTTGCCTGTATCGGGAATAGTATATTCGGCCGAAACCGAGCCGATGGAGGGAGAGATTTGTATTGATAGTCGACGGGAGGTCATATAAAGGGAAGTTTGTTAGTTACCAGGAAGCCTGACTATTTTGAACCAGAAGTCTTCCATACAGGTCACCATCTTGTCGAAGGTATCAAACCCGAAAGGCTTGTTCACAAAGCAATTGGCGTGCAGTTTGTAGCATTGTATAACGTCCCATTCTGCCTGGGAGGTGGTAAGTATGATCACCGGTATGACCTTCAGGTCGTCGTCATTCTTAATGTCCGCCAATACTTCCGAACCGCTCTTGGCCGGGAGGTTGAGATCCAGCAGGATCAGGTCGGGGACCTCGGAGCCGGCATACTCCCCCCTTTTATACAGGAAAGCCAGCGCTTCCTCACCATCCGTAACCACATGGAAGTTGACGGGGAACTTGCTTTTTTCAAACGCTATACGGGCCAGGAGAACATCTCCGGGGTTGTCTTCCACAAGAAGCACATTGATCGGTTTCATTTAATGTCAGATTGTAAGGTGAAATAAAATATCGTTCCTTTCCCAGGCGCAGATTCGAACCATATCTTCCCTCCATGTTGTTCCACAATTTTTTTGGCGATGGCAAGACCTATGCCTGTGCCTTCAAATTTTGCTTTGCTGTGCAACTTCTTGAAAATGACGAACACTTTCTCCGCATATTGCTGATCGATGCCTATGCCATTATCTTCCACGGAAAAAAGCCACTGCTCTTTATCTTTGATAGCGGCTATTTTTATTAAAGGTATCACTCCTTCTTTTCTAAATTTGATGGAGTTGCTGATAAGGTTTTGGAACAGCTGAAGCATTTGGGCGGGGTCGGCGTGCAATACGGGCATATCCTCGAACTGGATCATCGCGCCGCTGTCATTTATGCTGACTGTCAGGTTTTTCAATGCCTCTCTTATGGTTTCCCCGATGTCTACTTTTTCGATTGTCTGTTCCTTATGTGTACGCGAATAATTGAGCAGATCAGAGATCAGCCGTTTCATACGTTCCGCGCCGTCGACAGCGTAATGGATATATTCATTGGCTTCCTTGTCCAGTTTGTCCGCATGCCGCCGTTGCAACAGCTGCAGAAAGCTCCCTACCATGCGAAGCGGCTCCTGAAGGTCGTGAGAGGCGATATAGGCAAATTCCTGCAGCTCTCTGTTGCTTCGTTCCAGCTCCCGCGCATAATCAGCCAGTTGTTCTTCCTGATACTTTTTTTGCTGGCGCTCCCTGCTCTCTTTCAAGGCCCTGCCGATCTTCGTTACTACTGTGAATAATTTATCTTTTAACACATAATCCGTAACGCCGGCCTTGATCAGTTCCACCGCATTCTCCTCACCGATGGTGCCGGAGACGATAATGAATGGTGTGTCGGGAGATATATCCTTTTTGATATGAAAGGCAGTAGTGCCGTCGAAATCGGGAAGCGCATAGTCGGAAAGCACTATGTCCGGCCTGAAGGTCCTGAGCGCCTGCTCGTAGCCATTTCGTTCCTGCACGGTTTGCGATACATACTGCCATTCTCCCTTTTTCAGCTCGTATTGCAGCAAGTCAAGGTCGTATGGGTCATGTTCCAGGATCAGTATTTTGACGGGTTGGTTCCATTGGGGCTCCATGGTTGTTCTTTATGATTAATATGGTAATTGATTCAGATGTAGCCAGTAAGTGCTGATGTCGGACACGGCCTTTGCAAACGCCTCGAACTCGACAGGCTTGACCAGATAACTGTTCACGCCGAGCCGATAGCTGTCGAGAATATCCTTCTCCTGGTTGGACGAAGTCAGCAACACCACCGGTATCACTTTGGTCCGGTGATCCGATTTTAGCTGCCGCAACACTTCGATGCCGTCTACTTTTGGCATTTTCAGGTCTAACAGGATCAGTTTGGGGAAGTCTCCGAAAACCCTCAGGGAATGAGCACCCGTGCAAAAAATAAAATCAAGCGCTTCTTCGCCGTCTTTTAAATGAAGGAGGGAATGGTGGATGCCATTCTTTCTCAGCGACCGTATAGTAAGATCAGCATCCTCGGGGTTGTCCTCCACAAGAATAATATCAATCCTGCCGGGTTGCATAGGTAATGTCGTCTTTTTGGGTGATCGATCTTGGCAGCGAGAACAGGAATGTCGCTCCTTCGCCCGGACGACCTTCTGCCCATACCCTTCCTCCATGTTTGTTTACGATCCGTTGGACGATGGCCAGCCCGACCCCGCTACCCGTGAACTCATCGTCGTTGTGCAACCGCTGGAATACACCGAAGAGCTTATGCATATAGACCATATTGAAGCCAGCTCCGTTGTCTTTCACAAAATAAATATATTCCTCCTCATTCTCCGAAGAACCTATCTCGATGACCGGCGCTTCTTTTTTTGCGGAATATTTGATGGCGTTTGAGACCAGGTTCATCATGACCTGGTGTAGCAGCCCCGGATCGCCTTCCGCCGGCGGCAAAGGTCCTATATGAATACTGGTTTTGTCGCGACGTTCCTGATGCAAGTCCTGCAAGACCTTCTGCGTTAGTTCCATCATATTCACCCGGGATTTTGCTATCTTACGCCGTCCCAATCGCGAGAACTCCAGCAGGCTGTCGATGAGCACTCCCATCCGGACCGCGCTATTCTGTATATTTCCAAAGAGGCGGCGTATTTCCTCATTCAATTGATCTTTATGCTCCTCCTGTATTATCCGGGCATATCCGTTGATGCTCCTCAGGGGCGCCCGCAGATCGTGCGACACAGAATAAGAAAATGACTCCAGGTCGGTATTTAGCTGTTGGATCTCCAGCGTGTACTTTTCAAGCATCAGGTTCTTCCGGATCAGTTCCTTTTTCTGAAGATGCAACTGGAGCAGCACGGACACTCTTGCCTTGGTGAGCGCCGGATCCAACGGCTTGTAAAGATAATCCACTGCACCCTCCTCGAACCCTTTTATCATGAACTGGTGCTCTTTCTTTTCCGCCGAGGCAAATATGATGGGGATATCCTTCGTCCTTTTATGGGATTTGAGTATTTGCGCCACCTCGAACCCATCCATGTTCGGCATCTGAACGTCCAATATGATCAGGTCGACCTCCTCATCCAATGCGGTCTTTAGTGCCTCCCTGCCGTTGAGGGCCCGGATAAAGTTCCTGCCGGGGTGGGACAATATCTCTTCGAGGACGAAGATGTTATTCATCTTGTCGTCGACGATCAGGATATTTGCTTTCTCTTTGTCAGGCATGGTCAGTATGCATCAAGTTGATCAAGAAATATTTTATTTCCTCCAGGGTAAAAATATGTTGTACAGCACCGATCTCTATTGCCGCCCGCGGCATACGCGGAAATACGGCGGTTTCGGGGTCCTGAGCAATGGTCAATCCCCCCCGTTGTCTTATCGCCTTCATGCCTGCCGCCCCATCTCCATTGGAACCTGTCAGGATGATCCCCACTAACTTATTCCCATACACCTCCGCCGCGGTCTCGAATGAAAGGTCGATCGACGGTCTGCTGAAATTTACCGGCTCATCGCAAGTTAACGAAAACGAGCGATCGCTCTCGATGAGCAGGTGATAATCGGCGGGCGCAAAATAGACCACGCCGCCCTGTATCCTTTCCTTCTCGTCCGCCTGCTTGATGCGAATGGTGCATTTACCCCGTAACAACTCTTCCAGCAAAGTCCTTTCGTCTTTCGACCGGTGCTGGATAACGATAACGGGCATCGGAAAGCTATCCGGCAGCCCTTCCAGTATACGGGAAAGAACTGCAAATCCTCCCGCGGACACTCCGACGACTACTGCTTCATATTGCATTGCTCCTTTATCATTTTTAGCCTGTCTTCATAAATATTCTCTCTTTTTTGTCGACTTCTTCAAAATGTTTCCCCTTTTCGGCGAACAGGAGGGATTCCTTATTACCCAATGCGAGGAACCCAAATGGACACAGGCTTTCATAGAAAAGATCAATAACCCTGGTCTGCAGTTGCTGCTTGAAATAGATCAGCACGTTCCGGCAGGAAATGAAGTGAAATTCATTGAATGACCTGTCAGTCGCCAGGTTGTGCGCCGAGAATACGATATTTTGCCTGAGCGACCTGTCCAACAGGGCGGCGTCGTATTGGGATACATAATAGTCGGAAAAAGAATGTTGTCCTCCGGCTTTTATATAATTCGATGTATAACTCTTCATCTTCCTTAAATGATAAACACCTTCCTTTGCAATTTGCAGTGCCCGTTGATTGATGTCCGTAGCGTAGATCACTGATCTTTCCAATAACCCTTCCTCTTTCAGAAAGATCGCAATGGAATAGACTTCTTCTCCCGTCGAAGCGCCCGCAACCCATATTTTAATGAGCGGGTAGGTGGCCAGCCGCTGGATAACATGCCCCCTCAGGCTCTTGTAAAAGGAGGGGTCACGGAACATCTCCGTTACATTTACCGTAATCTCCTGGATGAACTGCTCAAAGAGGGACTCTTCTTTAAGCAGCGCTCTGCCCAGCGCCCGGATCGAGGTAAATTTAGCGATATTCATAAAATGGTGTATGCGTCTTTTGACCGATGCCATGGCATATTCAGTGAAATCATATCCGTAAGCCGAACGTATAGATACCAGTAACTCTTTTATTTCTTCCTCGTCAGTCATATTTCTAACTATCGGTAGAGCCAAACCCGCATCAGCGATAACAGCTGATCAATATTCACAGGCTTTGCAATGTAGTCGGACATGCCTGCTTCCAGGCATTTTTCCCTGTCCCCCTTCATGGCCTTTGCTGTAAGGGCAATGATCGGCAGCTTTCCAAAATTATTCATTTTCCTGATCTCCCGGGTGGCTTCATAGCCATCCATTTCAGGCATCATTACATCCATTAATACGATATCTATATCTTCGTGCTGCTTTAAGAGCCCGACTGCTGCTTTTCCATTGTCCGCCGTCATGCAGCTTAGTCCCTCTTCTTCCAGCGCATTGGTCAGCGAATAGATGTTCCTCATGTCGTCGTCCACGATCAACACCTTCCTGTTCTTCAGCACCTCGCCCGTCCTGTGCAGTTTCCGGATGATCTGCTGTTTCTCTTTGGGCAGATTCGATTCCACGCGATGAAGGAAGAGAATGGTCTCATCGAGCAGCCGCTCTTTGGAATTGGCTGTCTTCAGCACTACAGTATTGGCCAGTTTGTCGAGCCGCCGGGTCTCTTCCTTGCTCAGGTCCTGGCCTGTATAGACAATAACAGGTATCTTTTTTAGCTCGTTGTTGGCCTTGATCTTTTCCAGCAGCTCGAAACCGCTCATATCCGGAAGTCCAAGATCGATGATGATGCAATCGAATTTTTCCTTCGACATAATGTCGAAGGCTTCCATCCCTCCATAGGCGGAAAATGATTTTACGTCGCCGTTGCCGATGAGCTCCCGGATGGCATTGTTCTGCTGCCGGTTGTCCTCCACGATCAACAATTTCTTTAATTTCTTACGGATAAATTCTTCGATCCTGTCGACAGCGTGCTGCATGGTGACCCTTGTCACCGGCTTTTTGACAAAATCAAAGGCGCCCAGCTCGAGGGTTTCTTTTCTCCTGTCATATCCGGAGAATATCTGCACGGGAATATGGCGAAGGGCGGGATCGTTCTTCAGATGTTTAAGCACTTCCGAGCCATCCATCACGGGCAGGTGCAGGTCAAGCACGATGGCATCCGGTCTGTAATACCTGGCAAGGCTCAGGCCTGTATTGCCCTGATAAGCGATGATGCCTTTATAATTCCTTTCCCGGAAGAATTCCAGGAGCACGCCTGCGAAATTCACGTCGTCCTCGATGATCAGGACGATCTTGTCATTTTCTTGTATTGAATGCCGGTCGTCACGTGCAGGTTTCTCCAATGCTATATCATTCTCCGGGTCTTTTGGAAGGGAGGGATATTCTTCTTGTCCGGGCGCATATACTTTCGGCGCCTGTTCTTCCGACCAGGTAGGGCTGGTCCGGAGGGGGAGGTAAAGGGTGAACGTGCTGCCTTTCCCTTCTTCGCTTTGCAACTGGATCTCGCCGCTGAGAATGTGTGCCAGCTCGCGGCTGATGGAAAGACCCAGGCCTGTGCCACCGTATTTTCTTCTTGTCGAGCCGTCGGCCTGCTGGAAAGCCTGGAAAATAATAGCCTGTTTACTTTCTGGAATGCCAATCCCGGTGTCGGTGACTGAAAAGGCGACTTGATCGCCCACCCTATCTATCTCCAATGTTACCTTCCCGTACTTGTCGGTGAACTTAAAGGCATTCGACAGGAGATTCTTCAATATCTGCTCCACGCGCTGCTCGTCTGTATATATAGGACTGGTAAATTTCTTTTCCGGATAGATGATCTTGAAGTCGATGGATCTGTCATTCGCTATCTCTGCGAACATCGCGTGCAGGTGGGCTGCAATATGATCAACCCTGACCTCGGTGATCTCCAGATCGATCTTCCCTGCCTCTACCTTTGAAAGATCGAGTATCTCATCGATGAGGTTCAGCAGGTCTTTACCCGAGCTATTGACATTCTTTGCGTAGGTCACTTCCTTTTCGCCCAGTGTATTGTTCTTATTTTCCATGAGCAGCTGGGACAATATCAGGATACTGTTCAGAGGGGTTCGTAGCTCATGCGACATGTTGGCCAGGAATTCCGATTTGAACTTGCTGGTTAGCTCCAGCTCCCTTGCTTTGGTCTCTGTCTCTGCTTTTGCTGCCTCCAATTGTCCTTTCTGCTCTTCCAGCAGTCCGGCCTTTTCGCCCAGCTCTTCATTGGTTTGCTGCAGCTCTTCCTGCTGGGCCTTCAGCTCGGCTTCGGATCTTTCCAGCAGCTCCGTCTTTTCGTGCAGCTCTTCGTTGGTTTGTTTCAATTCTTCTTGTTGGACCTCCAACTCTTCAGACTGGCGCAGGGTTTCTTCCAGCAGCTCTTTTGTTTTTTCCCGGGCTTGCGCGGAGGAGAGGGCGACTGCTATATTATCCAATACCAGCTGCAGGAATTCCTGCTGCAGGGAGGAGAACCGATGGATGCTGCCCAGCTCAATGACCGCTATTACCGCACCTTCAAAGACCACCGGGACGGCTATGATATGTTGAGGCGCCAATTCTCCAAAGCTGGTGCCTGTAGTAAAATGCCCCGCAAGGACATCCGTGACGAGGATGCTCTTTTTTTCCGCTGCGCATTGTCCTGCCAGTCCTTGTCCCACCTGTATCGGCGACAGGCCATTTTTGGCTTTCGCCATGGCGTAAGTGCCTGCCGGTGTCAGGTGCGTACCATCTTCTTCCATGATGTACAATACACCTCCCTGGGCATTCAGCCAGGTGGCCAGGCGGCTGATGATGATGGCAGCCAGTTCCGTCAATTGCTTATTTCCCTGCATGTCCCTGACCAGCTCGCTGCTGCCCGTAAGGGTCCAGTTCTTAATGGCAGTCTCCTCTTCTGCCTTTTTTAACGCTTTCAGGTTCCTGGTAACGATGATATAGACGCTGATCAATATAATAGCGATGACAGTCAGCAGGACGGTAAAGATGATATTAAAGTTTTGCTGGTCTTCGGCAGCCGTTTGCTTTCTTTGGGCAAGCAATGCCTGTTCCACTGTACTGGCATTATCGACGGTGGTCCTGACATCGTCCAGTATTCGCCTGCCTTCCCCTGTGGCTACTTTCTCTTTCGCCCGCTCAAAGCCTTCCGTTTGCCGTATCAGGATACAGGCTCTCAGGAATTTGGTAAGCGTATCGGTGAGCTCCAGGATGTGTGCGACATTCTTTTGCTGGGCGGGGTTGTCCTTTGTCAGTTCCTTCACGCTGTCGATGGATTGCAAGGCCCTCCTCATGGCATGATCGAACGGGGCGAGATAGGTCTCATCACCTGTAATGACAAAACCCCGCTTGAAGGTTTCCGCATCCAGCTCGTTGACCAGGACCTGTCCCCATGCACTCAATACTTCATGCGTATGAGTTACCGATTGGGTTGAGCTTTTAAGATTATCTACATTTCTGAAAGAGATGAAGACTACCAGCAGCAGAATGAGCGAACAAAGAATAAAACCCGCCAGGATTTTTTTTTCCAGGGATAGTTTCATATTACGTGGTTCCTTTAGCAGTAATACGTGCCAATAAAGCGTCAATAAAATAAGACAGAATACAGGGTGAGTGTAAGGGTTATACAATTTACGAATAAATACTATAAATCAAATAATTCCATTTATTTATTTTTTATTCAAAGCTTATCTTCCGTATGCGGTTGTTATTGATATCCGCCACGTATATATTATCCTGTGCATCGATGCCCAGGCCGCCCGGCTCCTTGAATTTGGCGTCGGCGCCATCCCCATCGGCATAGCCTGCCGTGCTACCCGCTATGGTGGATACCACTCCCGCGGGTGTGATCTTTCGGATGCGTTCACCATCGATGAGGTAGAGATTGCCCTGACTGTCGGCAACGAGATCTCCCATCTGATCGAACTCCGCCGTGGCGCCATCCCCGTCCTTGTCGCCGCGTGTGCCACTTCCTGCCAGGGTGGATATTACGCCATCTGTTGCTATTTTCCGGATGCGTAAATTTCCTTCTTCCACGACATAGATATTTCCTTGTCTGTCACAGGCCACTGCCCCCGGATAATTGAATTGCGCGACTGTATTCACCTGCGCGGCGGGTGTTATCTTCCTGATACGGCCGTTGAAAGTGTCTCCTACATAGACATTACCCGTACCATCGACAGCAATCCCTTCCGCGTTGACGGCAAACTGTGCGACCAGGGATGCCCCATCCAGGAATCCCGGTGAAGCTGCGCCTGCATAAGTGGTGACGTAGCCGGCAGCCGTTATTTTCCGGATACGCGGGTCTATCTGGTCGAGGACATAGCAATTGCCGGCCTGGTCTGTTGCAATCCTGTAAGGGTTGTTGAACAGTGCCATTCCGCCATCGCCATTGACGACGCCGGTGCTGTCGCTGCCAGCCAGCGTATAGACCTGTCCGCCTGTTATTTTTCTTATCCGGTGATCATTATAATCTGCCACATAGATGGTCCCGTCGGATGTTACGGCCACGTCGACGGGGTTGTGAAATTTGGCTGAAAGTACGGGGCCGTCTGCAAAAGCATCGGAGCCATCGCCGGCGATGGTGCTTACTACATATTTTTTTTCTGTGGGATGTGTGCCGTACCCGCTTTTTTTGCATCCAACGCAAAATGCTGCCAGCACCATGCAGCACATTTTTATCCATTTCATATTGTTAGAGATTTGGTTGGAAGATTGACAATATGTCGACGGGGGACGTTGTCTTTAGGATGATCCTCTTGCCTACCGGTGGTCTTGCTTTTCCGACCGGCCATTAATTCCCATTTTTCTATTAACTTGCCCTATGCCCTCCAAAAAACATCCAATCCGTCAGGTAGCCGAAAAACATTCCGTTGAAAGACCTGCTGAACAGCAGGCAGGACAGGAAGCACCTCCCAGAAAAAAATTGACAGGCCGGGTATTGATCCAGCTGGATCCTTCGGCCAGCACAGCAGATATACAGAAGAAAGCAAGAACGAGATCGCTGCGTCTTATCCCTCTGCACGCCTTGCCCGCAGGACATTTGAACGAAGGGCTGGAACGGGCGGATGGGATCATCTTCGAACGATTGAAGATGGCCCTGGTGAATGAACGCAACGCCGCCTCTCTCCAACAGCTGCAGGCATTACGCAATACGCCTTTTTTATCCAGTGAGCGGGAGCGTTATATCTATGCCCGGGCCGGTGCGCGGCGCGAGCTGCCTTTTAGGGATACGGCTGCTGCTACGTGGGGCATCCAGGCGACGAATGTCCGAAAGAGTAAATTTTCGGGGAAGGATGTCCGGCTTGCCATTCTAGATACGGGCTTTGATTTTACACATCCGGATTTTATGGGGAGGGTGATCCACCGGAAGTCCTTTGTGGGGAGACAGGCCAAGGACAGGGAAGGACATGGGACGCATTGCGCAGGTATTGCCGTTGGTAACCGGGTAACTACGAAGGTCTGGAAGGGAAAGGCGGGGGTTCGTTATGGGGTGGCGCCGGGCTCGCGGCTATACATTGGCAAAATACTGAACGACCAGGGCGAGGGGTCGGATGGGCTGGCCCTGGCGGGTATCGAATGGGCATTGGAGCAGGGATGCCGGGTGATATCCATGTCCTTCGGGGCGCAGGTGCAAAAGGGGGATAGACATTCGGTGATTTTTGAGGAGGTCGCGAAGATCGCATTGGCCAATAATTGTCTTTTGATCGCGGCTACGGGGAACGAGAGTGACAGAGAGGAAGGTATTATCGCTCCTGTCAATCATCCTGCGAACTGTCCTTCTGTAATGGCGGTGGGGGCGTTGACGGAACATTTGAAAGTGGCAAACTATAGCTGTGCGACGGTGGGGCGTTCCGGAGGGCAGGTAGACATAGCTGCTCCGGGAGATGATATCCTTAGCGCCTGGATCGATGGCGGGCATGAGGTCGAGTCGGGTACTTCCATGGCGGCGCCTTTTGTGGCGGGCGTTGCTGCTCTTTTATGGGAGGAGTATCCGGATGTGACGGCGCGGGAGATATGGGAGAAGCTGATAGGGCAGGTGCGTAAGCTGGGGCTGAGGACCGTGGGAGCGGGTGCGGGGCTGGTGTATGTGCCGTGAGAAATAAAATGTACCTTTGGGGTATGGAGTTTATAGCCAAAGTAGAGGACAGCCAAAAGTCGAACATCGGGGAGATTGCAGCATCCCTGGAGGGCATGGGTATCCGAATCCGGCGGATCATGCGTATCACGGGGACCATCTTCGGGTCCAGCAGGTCGTTGCCGTTGGCTAAGCTAAAGATAAAGGGCATCAAATCTGTGGAGCAGGACCGGCGGCTGCGGGCACGTTCATAATTTAGGAGCCGCGGAAGGCGGCTTAAGAAATACATCTTTTATACTGCCCGTACCCTGGAAGCGGAAATCTATTCCCGCAATGAGGAGCGGTTTGACGGGCAGGGGCGACTGAAAGACCTGCCGGCCGTCCAGGAAGATACGTAGCTGTCCATCTTTACCCTCACAAACAACATGCACCCAATTGGAAAGATCGACGCCAAGGAAAGAGAGGTCCTGCACCTTGCCTGAATAATACCTGTCCAATAACAGGAGGTTCAGCTCGGACACACAGCCTTTATTACACAAAGGGATAATAATAGCGCCGTCCTCGCAAAGCACACGTACCTCCGTATGCTGACAGATCGCTGTTCCTTCCCGGTAATCGTTCTTCACCGTGGCTTCCAGCCGGAAACTGTCCGTTCGTAAAGGACCCCAGTTGCCGATATTGGAATATCTCACCCAGGGTGTCCGGGGTTGCAGCGGTATATTCTCCTTCCGGATGTCATTTGTCGTGAGACCAAATGGTTTTCCTTCGACAAGACTGTCCTGTTCCCGGAAATATACCGGCACGGTGGCCTGCTCGATAATGGGAAGCCAGCCTTTTGTCTTGATGATCAGATCATGCGCTTTTACTACCTGCTGACCAATCACCAGTCTGGCTTTGAAGAACCCCGGATAATAATAGACGGAAGTAAACTGATGCTGGAGCTTTCCTACTTTTTTACGCCGGGCGGGATCCCAGGATTGTTGGACGTATACGGAATCGTACGGGGAGGCGGTCGCGTCATAATCAAAGATCACAGAATTGGGAAGGCCCTCTGTCAACACCTTTTTGCTGGAGAACTGATACCGGGATGGATCGATGCCAGGGGCGGTTTTTTTTCGGGTGAAGTAAAGGCTTAAGGCGCCGGAGACGAGAGCTACGGTGACGATGCTCCATACCCATTTGAAACGAGGATGGTGGGCCGGTATGGGGACGGTGGTTGATACCGGTGCCGGTGCGTTCTCCTTTTCCTGTCCCTGCCGGAAATCTCTCCAATGGGCATACCCCATGAACCGGGCCAGGGTGTCCAGGGTTGTGACGGCAGGCAGGCTGTCATATTTTACTTTTCCCCATATTCGTTTGAGGGTGGTGATGCTTAAATGTACATCGGTGGTCTCCCTGATCTTTTCGCTCAGCAGCCCGAAGTCCCGGCTGGTCCAAAGCTCGCTGTCCCCCCAGCCCAAACGGGCTTCTATCAACCGGCGGCATTCCGTGAGATAAAAAATTTCTGTTTTGTTGTCCATTGATAGTTAGACGCTTGTGATTTGAACAAACTTGTATCTACTTGAACAGTCGCCGCACTTTCTCTTTCTCCTCTTACCGCCATCTTTGACAAAAATAAAAACATAAACATGAACAAAGTAGTTTTGGCATTGGCGTGCTTTCTCTTTCATCTATTCCTTTCTGCTCAAAAGACCATGTCCCGGGCCATCCATGTACCCATGACGGCTGAAAAATGGGGGTTCTCTCCAGGGACCTGTGAATTCCTGTCCTACAGGTCCGTACCCGCCATGCGGCTGCTCACCGGTAAAGATACTTCTGTGCTGAAAGACCTTCATTTTTCCAACGGCACCATCGAATATGACATCGAGCCGGAAGACAATGATTTTACGGGCGTTTTCTTTAGAAGAAAGGACAGCAGGGAAAGCGAATACTTCTATTTGCGCGTGTTTGGCGGCGGCATTCCGGGCATGATGGTAGCGGTACAATATGCTCCTATCCTGCACGGGGTCAATCTATGGAACCTGCTACCTTATTGCCAGGGGCCGGCCTCCTTTGGAAAAGGCAGCTGGAACCATATCAAACTGGTCATATCCGGTGAGCAAATGCTGGTATATGTCAATGATCTTGTCCATCCTACCCTGGAGATCGCTCACCTGGAAGGCGATACCCGGGAGGGCAGTATCGGATTTGACGGTAAGGCTGTCATTGCCAACCTGGTGGTGACACCCGACGCTACGGAGGGGCTGTCTTCTGTAGCCGGTTTCGACCCATACTACAGCGATCCCCGGTATGTGCGGCACTGGTCGGTGAGTCAACCGATGGATCTGCCCAAGGGGCGTGAGCTGACGAGGGAAGATCTTCCAAAGGCGGGGACTGCCTGGTCCGGAATAGAAGCCGAACGGCTGGGCCTGGTCAACCTTACCCGCCTGTACGGTAACAGTGAAAGTCGCCGGTATGTATGGCTTAAATGCCGGCTAAAGGCGCCGGAGGCGCAGGTCCGGCAAGTAGCTTTTGGATTTACCAACGAGGTCTGGGTCTTTGTCAACGGCAAGATGGCCTTTGTGGATAAGAACATGTATGACGAGCTCATGCGCAAGCAGCCCAGGGCCCGATGCTCGATAGAAAATGCCACTTTTACCCTGCCGTTGCAGACGGGTGACAATGAGCTGCTCATCGGCGTGGCCAATGACTTTTACGGTTGGGCCGTAATTGCCCGGCTGGATAGCATGGAAGGGATCGAAGCGCTGAGCGAGTAATCGTTGTTCTGAAGTCCTCTTACCGTCCTATCGCCCGTTGGCTCTCAGCACCGTCATGTCCTTTTTGAGGTCGTCGTCGTAGGTCTTTTTGATGATGTAATGCCATTGTTTATCGGACACGTCCACCGCGAATATCTCGTCCTTTTTGTGGGAGGCAACGGCATCCTGGACTTCCTTTGGCATCATCTCTTCTCCAAAGAACCATCCTGTATCGCCATGGGTAGTATTGCCATCCATGGTATATTCATCAGAAAGCTTGTCGAAGGACTCGCCCGCGGCTGCTTTTTGCATGATGATCTTTCTGAGGCTGTCGACCTGGGAATTGGTCAGCGTGCCGCCGTCCAGGAAGATGTAGTTGGCGCGGTATTTTACCGTTTCGTTGGATTCGATGACCTTATAGGTGACGTATCCGACGGAGAAGAGATCGCCTTTTTTCTGGCGTAGGAGTCTTTTGTCGATGAGGGTAGTATCTTTCCCGGCCGACAGGTGGAGAATGGCGGGTTTGAGATTTTTGTTGGCGTCCATCCATGCCTGTGCCTGCTGCATATTGTCGATCTTTTTGAACTGATCTGTGACGGTGGGTCCCTGTGCGAATGCGGATGCGGAAAAGAGAAGCAATGATAGACCTAGGATCGTATTCTTCATATACTCGATGTTTAAATGTCCTTTCACGGACCGCTGGAAGCGGTTCCTAAGACTGGGTATTAAAAATATTATAATTACGCGGCATAATATCAAATAGTTGCTTTTTATTCTCAAAAACCGCGCTGGATACTGCATTGGGATTAATTTTTTGTTAAAATGTTTCCTGCAAATCAAGGGCCGAATTGTCTATCTTAGCCAAATGCGTCTTCTATTTTGCACGGCCCTGCTCTTCCTTGTATATGGATCACGGGCGCAACAGTCAGCGGTAATTTCCCCGGGTAATCTTTGGCCAGATGAGGATGGGCATCATATCCAGGCCCATGGTGGTGGGATACTGCTGGTAGGGAAAACCTACTATTGGTATGGAGAGCAGCGCAGCCGCGGGCTCGATACGAACAAACGTTATGTCAGCTGTTATTCTTCCAGGGACCTGCTGCATTGGAAGTTCCTGGGTAATGCACTGGAGGCTACGGACCCGGAGCAATTAGGGCCTCATTGGGTGCTGGAGCGACCGAAGGTATACTACAATGCGCCTGCCAGGCGGTATGTCATGTATTTTCATCTGGATGACAGGCGGTATGCTTTTGCACGGGTGGGGATCGCCGTTAGCGACCGGCCGACAGGTCCTTTTAAATATGTGAAAAGTTTCCGGCCGTTGGGACATGAAAGCAGGGACATCGGGCAATTCATCGATGACGATGGGACGGCCTATCTTGTTTTCGAGGACAGGCCCAATGGATTTCATATTGCCCGCCTTGCGCCTGATTATATGAGCCTGGATAAAGAGATGTGCCTTATCAGGGAGCATATGGAGGGTGGAGCTATTGTACATTACAAGGGTTTGTACTATGCCATCGGATCTTCGCTCACGGGCTGGAATCCCAATCCCAACAAATATGCTACGGCCACCTCCCTGGAAGGCCCCTGGTCGGCCTTTGCGGACATCGCCCCGCCGGAAAAAAAGACCTATGGCTCTCAATCCACCATGATGCTGAAAGTCAAAGGGACCAAAGACACTACGGTGATCTTTATGGGAGATATCTGGAAGCCAAGGATGCAATGGGAGTCTACCTATTTATGGATGCCGGTGGAGATAGGGAATGGGAAGCTGTTCCTTCCTGAGCCGGGGAATTGGAGCATCGATGTAAACAGCGGGAAGGTCTCTTTCTCTGGTAGATAAATTAATTGGTCAGATCATGCAGCCTGAACACGGATGAGAAATCGCCCACTCCTTCTTCCTGGAGAATGCGAACAATATCCCGGAAAGGACCTTTGTTGTCCGCAAGGTTGGAGAAATAAAAGACACTCCATTCATCACCTGGCAGCTGGATGACAAAATTCGAGAAGCCGCAGGTGCTGCCGGAGTGAAAGAGGATCAGGGGAGATGTGCCTGTCATGAACCACCCGCCGGCATAGTAATCCGAAAAACGGATGTCCGGCATTCCCGTGATGGGGCTGCGGAGGCGGCGCAGGGTGGGGGCCAGCTGTATCAGCCTATTGTCTTGCAGGGCTTTCATCCATTTGGAATAATCGCTGATGGAAGTGTATACTCCTCCGTCGCCTCTGGTGGCGCTGGTGATGCTCTGGTCGGAGAGATAGATCTTACCGGATGAGTCGCGGGCAAAGCCCAGGGCCCGATGACGGATCTCATAACCTTCATAGACGTGAGACCATTCCACCTGGTATACGAAGGAATGATCCATGTGCAGGGGGACGAATATCCTGTCTCTTAAGAAGGCTGAGAAAGACAGATGACTTACCCGTTCGATGATGAGCGCCAGCAGGCAGAATCCGGAGTTGCTGTAGCTGAACCGGGAGCCAGGGGTAAAATAGGTAGAGTCGTGGTGAGACAATAGTGTCAGCACATCGTCATCCAGCAGCTGGCGGGCCAGGGTAGTAGGGATCAGGCTCTCATAATCCAGGATGCCGGAGGTATGGGTGAGCAGGTGGCGGATCAATACCTTTTGTCCCACGTGAGCGGGAAGTTCGGGTAGCCAGCGGCCGATGGGATCGTCGAAGCCGAGGCGTCCTTCTTTCTCCAATAAGAAGATACCCATGGCCGTGAATTGTTTGGTGACGGAGGCCATGCGGAAGTTGGTCATTGTATCCAGGTGCGGGCTATGCTCGATGGTGCTGCTGCAGCCAACCGCATTGCGATAGAGTATGTTTCCTTTCTTTTCGATGGACAATACAAAGCCCGGGGTCTCATCGGAGCTGGACCAGGAGTGGAATAATGAGTCCAGACGTGTAGTCAGGCGAGACTGAGGCCAGGCAGTCACGCTGAGGAGGAGCAGCGGAAGAAAGAATAAACGCATAGAATAAAGATAACAAAAGAGGGCCGTTCCCGGCCACGCATAAAAAAAGCCGTTGGAAGACAAAACCAACGGCCAGGAGCTCATCTACAAGGTGCCTGTTTATTGGCCTTGCTTTACCTTCTCCACAGACACCGGCAACAACCCATGCGCCTCTTTATGCGTATTGACCACTGCTGTCGAGTCCGGCGCCTGAGATAAACACACAACAAGTCCGTCCTTCTCGTCAACCCAGTAATTGATGAAGTTGACTCCATATTTTTTTTGTACTGCCAGATCTTTTTGGTGGGCGGCTGCTACATCCGCTGCCTTGACATTACCGGCGCCCAGTTCGTGCACGTCCAGGTAGAAATCATTGTGGCCCTTTGCCTTTGCCTCCTTACCGGGAGTGACCAGGTAGATCTGGTCGGGCAGCAGTCCATGGGCTTCCGCGTGTGTCTTGCGGATGTCCAGGGTATCGGAAGCAGAAGACAGACAGTACACCGTACCGGCGGATTCGTCCACCCAATACTTTATGAACTGTACCCCATACTTTTTTTCTACCGCCAGGTCTTTTGCATGGGCTTCCGCAACGGCAGCGGCTGTTACTTTCCCTGCGCCCAGATGATGTACGTCTATATAATAGTTGGTAGTTTGGGCCTTCAGACGGGAAGAGAGCGCGCAGGTGATCACGAACACAGGAAGAACAAACAAAGCTTTCATTTCAAATTGTTTTTAAATGATTAAAAAGTATTCTTCGACAAAGGAAACTCCATTTTTTTGGTAGGATATGGGGGATTTTACCTATTTTTAGCATACCTCCACCTCATTTTACAATCGCGATTATGGAACTCATTGAAAGAGCCGGGTTTTTGGCCTCGCTACGCACCAAATTTGAGGGTATAGAGGAGGGCGAAGGCCATTGCGTCATGGTAAGTGGGGAGGCCGGTATTGGCAAGACCTCACTGGTCAGGGCTTTCTGCAAAGAAGGCGGCTCCAGGGTCTACCAGGGCACCTGCGATGCCTTGTTTACTCCCCGGCCACTGGCTCCCCTTTACGATATAGTCTGGCAGATACGGGATGATATTTGGGAAGACAGCGGGAGCATTGCCGACAGGTCGGGGCTGTTCTTACGGGTATTCAATGCATTGGACAGTCTGAAGGGAAAGAGTCTTATCGTATTCGAGGATATCCATTGGGCGGATGAGGCGACCCTGGATTTTATAAAGTTCCTCGCCCGTCGTATCAACCGGCTGCATTGTCTGTTCATACTCACCTACCGCGACGACGAGATACATTCCCATCATCCATTGCGGAGCGTGCTGGGGCAGCTGCCACCCGACTCCTTCACGCGGATGCAGCTAACGCCTTTGTCCAGGGATGCCGTTGAAAAAATGGCGGCTGAAAGGGGATACAAAGGGGAAGATGTTTACAGCATCTCCGGGGGTAATCCTTTTTATGTCAACGAGATATTGGCGAGCTACAGCACGGGGGTGCCGGATAATATCAAGGATTCCATCCTGTCCGTATACCACCGTCTGGATGACAGGGTGCGGCAGGTGTGGCAGATACTGGCGATACTCCCTACGGGACTGGAGGTCCGACACCTGGAAAGGATGAACCCTTCCTATATCGAGGCCATCGAGAACTGTATGGATCTGAAGATATTGCTGCTGAAGAATGGGGTGATCCTTTTCAAGCATGAGCTATACAGAAGAACCATCGAGTCGTCGTTGTCACCCCTGCTGCGGGTTGCTTTGAATAAAAAGATCCTGGACCTCTTCCTGGAAAGCTTCGAGCAGAACCATGAGATAGAAAGGATCATCCATCATGCGAAGAACTGCAATGAATATGACCTGGTGGTGCGTTATGCTCCGCTGGCGGCCCGGCAGGCTGCTGCTGTGGGCGCCCACCGGGAGGCGGGAAAGCTTTATTATTCCGCGATAGAGTATTACCAGGGCAGCGATAAGGATGTGCTGCTGCAATTCTATGAACCTTATGCATACGAATGTTATCTGACCAACAGGATCAGCGAGGCGATCATCTACCAGGGGCGGGCGTTGAAGATATGGAGGGAGCGGAATGACCAGGAACGTATCGGGGACTGTCTGCGGTTCCTCTCCCGGCTGTGGTGGTTCAACGGCAATGGCAGGGAGGCGGAAAGCTATGCGGATCAAGCCATCGGGGTATTGGACAGCCAGCCTCCCTCCAGGACAAAGGCAAGGGCATTCAGCTATATGTCGCAGCTGAAGATGTTGTCGCACCAGGTGACGGAGTGTATCGCATGGGGAGAAAAAGCCATTGCGCTTGCCAAAGAGCTGGGTGATGAAGAGATACTGGCGCATGCCCTGAACAATGTCGGGGCGGTAAAGATGAAGGACCCCTCTACCCGACAGGAAGGTCTTCGGCAGCTCCAGGAAAGCCTGGATATCTCCCTTAAGAATTCCTATCACGAACATGCGGCACGGGCCTATACCAACCAGGGAAGCAATGCGATAGAGATAAGAGAATTCGCCTTTGCCAAAAAGGTGTTGGAAACGGGTATCCAATACTGTGAGGAAAGGGACCTGAGCCTGTGGCTGATCTATATGCTGTATAGCAAGGCCCGGCTGGCGCTGGAGACGGGTCATTGGGACGATGCCTGCCGGATCGTGGACAATCTGTTAAAGAATGAGGACCATCCTTCGATCGTAAGGATCGGGGCCCTCTTTATAGCGGCAACCATTAAAATGCGGAAAGGGGAGCCGAACGTGCTGCCTATGCTGAAGGATGCAAAGACCAGGGCATTCGAGACCATGGAGCTGCAGCGGATCATCCCTGTAATGGTGGCGATGCTGGAATACGAGTGGATCACGGGTAAGAGCATTGTAGAGCAAAAGGATATAGACGCCACGACGGCTCTTCTCGTCCGGATAGACGACCCTTATGGAAGCAATGAGTTTGCCTACTGGCTGACAAAGGCGGGCCGGGAGACGATAGCGCTGACGGAGATTCATGAAGTTCACCGGCAGGATACACCCGCCGGGGCATTGAAAGCCGCCAGGCTATGGGAGCAATTAGGCTCTCCTTACAGACAGGCGTTGGCTTTATTCGAAGGCCATGAGGAGGACAAGGTGACTGCCATGACCCTTATGCGTAAGCTGGGCGCCAGCGCTGTCTGTGAAAAAATGAAGCGTGAAATGAGGAATTGCGGAATCCGGAGCATTCCCAGGGGTATCCGCAAATCCACGCAATCCAATCCCGCATTACTAACGGAAAGGGAGCTGGGGGTGCTACAGCTGCTGAAGGAAGGGATGCAGAACAAGGAGATCGCGGCGAGGCTTTTCATATCGGCAAAGACCGTGGACCATCACATCTCGGCGATCCTTTTCAAGCTGGATGCCAGCTCGAGGATGAAGGCGGTGCAGGAGGCGATGCAGTTGGGCATTCTAAAATAGGGAACCTTTTACTTTAAATAGGGAATGGATTTTTCAGTAGATTGGGAGAATAAGCGCAAATTTGTAATAGACCTGAGATCCAAAGCGGGCATGCCCGCCGCACCACAAAAATGTTCTTATGACCCGAGCTCGCGAGAGCCATGATACCATTAAAAAAGATCAACTCATCATGAAAAAGTTCGTTGTCGAAAGAAATCTGCCGGGGGCCGGGAACCTGACGCCCGAGGAGCTGCAGCAGATGTCCGAGACCTCCTGTGAGGCAATGAAAAAGTTAGGAAAACCTTATTTCTGGATACAATCGTTCGTCACTGAGGATAAGATATACTGTATTCATATTGCAGAGAGCGAGGAGGTGATCCGGGAGCATGCCAGGCTGGGGAAGTTTCCTGTGCATAGCATCTCCGAGGTGAAGAGTATCATTGACCCGCTGACTAGTAATCCATTGTAAAGGGGCCCGGCCGGGCCCTTTTAGGACAGTGGCTGTATCACATGCGGACAGGCCACGGGATTGAAATGAAGTTAGCCACCTGATCGACAGATAATTACAAGAACGGCATCCTATTGGCTGAACACATTGCATGCTAAAGACATACATGAAGACAGCCTGGCGCAATCTCGTCCGGACCGCCGGCTACAGCACCCTGAATGTACTGGGGCTTTCCATTGGTATGGGAGTGGCCCTGCTGATCGGCATATGGGCATATGAGCAATATTCCTATGAGCGATTCCTGCCCGACCATGGGCGTATCTATCGCGTGCTACGAAATTTTAACAGCAACGGAGATACGCTGACCTTTGCCACGACCTCTTTAAAGCTGGCGGACGCCTTGCGCAGCCAGATACCGGAGATAGAAGATGTTTGCGAGAGCGATTGGATGGAGGAGCATGGGCTGGTGGTCGGTGATAAAAAGCTGTACCTGACAGGCGGCATGGTGGCAGGAAATTTTGAAAAGATCTTTCAGTTCCCGCTGTTGAAAGGGAGCTATGAATCCGTATTGCGTGAACCTTCGTCCATCGTGCTGACCCAGGCGACGGCCACGGCCTTGTTCGGCAATGACGATCCGATAGGTAGGAGCGTACGGTTTGACAATATGGGTGACCTGCGGGTGACGGGGATCTTAAAGGACCTGCCATCCAACACGTCCTTCGACTTCCATTTTCTTGTTCCTTTCCGCTATCTGGAGATGACGGATTATGATGCGCGCACTGCCAGGGGAGGCGGCTTTCAACAAAACGGCTATCAGCTGTTCGTAAAGCTGCAGGCGGACGCGAACAAGGAGCTTGTGGCCGCCAAGATCCGGAACATCGAGCATACGGAGGGGAATGTGAATGCCATGAATTCCTATGTGATACTGCATCCCATGGATCGCTGGCATTTGTATGGCAAATTCGAAAATGGGAAGGATGGTCCGGGATTTTTGGTGTATGTCCGGCTGTTCGGCGTTATCGGGGTACTGGTGCTGCTGATAGCCTGTATCAATTTTATCAACCTGACGACGGCCCGGAGCGAGAAAAGGGCCCGGGAGGTAGGGGTGCGAAAGGCCATCGGCTCCAGCCGCAGGGATCTGATCTTCCAGTTCCTGATGGAATCCTTTTTGTTGACCTTTATCGCCTTTCTGGTCTCGCTGATGTTGGTGGAGCTGGGTCGGA
>DASZWE010000727.1:0-14100 GCA_035546735.1 Puia sp. | reverse complement strand
AATTGATAAAACTCGCTACGGATAATATCAGGCGCATGAGCACGGTGACGGTCCCGAAGCGCTCCCCGCTCTTCATCACAGCCTACGACCACCAGACTGGCCTCCTCCAGATCAGGAAAATATTCATCGTACACCTCGATGAGCTTACCGATCTGTCCGTCCTTATATCCCTGATCTTGAGAAACTTCGGCAAGGTTCACGGGATCGAGGAAGTCGCTTATGTGCAGGTTTGACGGCATGAGATCTCTCTTTTGCCAGCAAACCTACGGATATTTCTCTTCACTCCCGACGAGGGCCGCACACCTGGTCCTGGCCATATTCTATCAAGGCCTCCTCTCCCGTCCTGGCCTCACTCCCTGCCTCGGTTTCACGCGCCATCATGGCCACTCTCCCCGCCAGGTCCGCATGCCAATCAGCCATTGAGAATTGCATCAGAAGCCGCCAACGGCGGTTCGTCCGTAACCGGGCCTTGGCGAAGGTTACGACCGGGAAGGACGGTAACCGAGGTACGAAATTTACGATCGAGAAGGACCTTTCGAAGTACCCGAGGAACGAAGGGTACGAACAAGGAGGAGTGAGAGCTCGGAACTCCGACGAAGTTCTCCGACGAAGATCTAAGCAGGTCCGACGAAGGCCTCAGACTTTAGCGCTTTGCGGAAATTGGACTATTTTTTCCCCCGGAAGGCCAATTTTCGCACATAATTTTGGCGTAGGTTTGCGCCATGGAGCAATTGTTACAACAGATAGAAGCCTATAAGCAGGAGATCGACGCTATTGAACTCAACGGAGCCGACGCCCTGGAAGCCTATCGTATTCGATTCCTCGGCACAAAAGGCATTGTGAAGAGCTTATTTGCGGAAATGAAAAATGTCCCGGCCGACAAAAAAAAGGAATTCGGACAAGTGCTGAATGACTTCAAACAACTGGCCGAATCCAAATACGAACAGTGGAAAGATCATGCTGCCGGCGCCACGGCTTCCAAAGGGTCGGACATCGACCTCAGCCTGCCGGGAGATAGCCTGCCCCTGGGTACGCATCACCCCATTACCATCATACGGGATCAGATAGTGCATATCTTCGGACGGCTGGGATTCTCCGTGGAAGAAGGCCCCGAGATAGAGGACGACTGGCATAACTTCACCGCCCTCAATCTTCCGGAAAATCACCCCGCACGCGATATGCAGGATACCTTTTATATCCATCAGAACCCCGACTGGCTCCTGCGTACCCATACCAGCAGCGTCCAGGCCAGGGTGATGGAGCGTCAAAAGCCTCCTATCCGGATCATATGCCCCGGACGCGTCTACAGGAATGAGACCATCAGCGCCAGGGCCCATTGCTTCTTCCACCAGACGGAAGGACTGTATGTGGATGAGAACGTCTCTTTTGCCGACCTCAAGCAAACACTTTATTTCTTTGTACAGGAAATGTTCGGGAAAGATGTAAAAGTACGTTTCCGCCCGTCTTATTTCCCCTTTACGGAACCCAGCGCCGAAATGGACATCAACTGCCGCATCTGCGGAGGCAGCGGCTGTAGCGTCTGTAAGCACACCGGATGGGTAGAGATCCTGGGCAGCGGTATGGTGCATCCGAAAATGCTGGAAAATTTCGGCATCGACTCCAATAAATACACGGGCTTTGCCTTCGGCATGGGCATAGAACGTATCTGCCAGCTAAAATACCGGGTCAATGACCTGCGCTTGTATTCGCAGAACGACGTGCGCTTCCTAAAACAATTTACCGGAGCAGTATGATCCACACCATATGCATTTGCGGCGCAGGCACCATGGGCAGCGGTATAGCCCAGACGGCTGCCGCCGCCGGCTTCCGGACCATCCTCTTCGATGTCAATGCCGAAGTGCTGCAAAAAGGCAGGGCCTCCATCGAAAAAAGCCTGCAAACCTTGACAGAAAAAGGACGGCTCACCCGGGAGGAAGGTCAAACCATACTGCAACGCATCGTTCTCACCGCCGATATTACCCAATGCCGCGCCGACATCATCATCGAAGCCATCGTTGAAAAGATGGACGCCAAGCTGGACCTGTTTCGCCGGCTGGCGGAATACAACGACAGCCACAGCATCCTGGCCTCCAACACTTCCTCCCTGTCCATTACCCGGCTGGCCGAACAGCTTTCCCATCCGCAGCGGCTGGCAGGTATGCATTTCTTCAACCCCGCCCCGCTGATGAAGCTGGTGGAAGTGGTGCGCGCCCCTCAGACGGATGACACTACCATCGATACGCTAATGAACCTGGCCAGACAGATGGGGAAAACACCCGTCCTCTGCAAGGACGCTCCCGGCTTCATCGTCAATCATGTGGCAAGACCCTATTATCTCGAGGCATTGCATTTGCTGGAACAAGGCCGGACCGATGCCGAAACCATCGATGCACTCATGGAAGCGTCGGGTTTTAAAATGGGCCCCTTCCGGCTGATGGACCTCATCGGCAATGACATAAACTATGCCGTGAGCTGTTCCGTCTACGAGGCAATGGGCAAACCTTCACGGCTCCAGCCTTCGCCCATCCAGGAACAAAAGGTAAAGGACGGAGAGCTGGGCCGCAAATCCGGGAAAGGATATTATACCTATCTTCAATGATTATGGAAAGGACGGTCTTAGTCACGGGTGGCACAGGTTTCCTGGGCGCATATATCATCAGCCGGCTGGTCGATAAAGGCTATACCGTCCGCGCCATCCGGCGCGAAGGCAGCCAGCCTTATTTTTATACGCCCCCTTCCATTCTCGAAAAAATAGAATGGTTCTCCTGCGACATCATGGACCCCCTGGGTCTCGAAGAGGCAATGACCGGTGTCGACGCCGTTATTCACGCGGCGGCAAAAGTCTCCTTTGCAGACGCCGACAAACACGAGCTCTTTGCCACCAATGTGGAAGGCACTGCCAATGTTGTCAATATGGCCCTGGAACAGGGCGTCCGCCGGCTGGTACACGTCAGCTCGGTAGCAGCGCTGGGCAGGACCAAAAAAGACGAGAAGGTCAGTGAAGAAAAGAAATGGGACAACAATAAGGGACAAACGAACTATGCCATCAGCAAGTTCTATGGCGAGCTGGAAGTATGGCGTGCCATAGGAGAAGGACTGCCGGCCGTTATCGTAAACCCCAGCACCCTCCTGGGCGTGGGCGATTGGAACGAGTCAAGCTGCGCCATCTTTAAGAGCGTTTACAATGAATTCCCCTGGTACAGCAATGGCATCAACGGATTTGTCGATGTGTCGGATGTCGCAACGGCCATAATAACTTTGATGGAAAGCGATATCACGGGACAGCGCTTTATTCTCAATGGCGACAACTGGACCTTCCGGCAGCTGTTCAATACCATCGCGGACGGCTTCGGCAAAAAGCAGCCACACCGGGAAGCCACCCCCTTTCTGAGCGCTATTGCCTGGCGACTCGAAAAGATAAAATCGCTGTTTTCCGGCAAACGCCCCCTTCTTACAAAAGAGAGCGCCCGGGTGGCCCGCAGCAAAACCCGGTTTGACAACAGTAAGATATTGCAGCAGCTGCCCGGTTTCCGGTTTACCCCATTGGAACAAACCATCCAACGCTCCTGTGAGGCGTATAAATTGCTATGGACCGAATGAGCTTGTCCGCCTGTTAAAATCCCTCCTCCGCTTCCAAATTCCGCCTAAGCGCCCTATCTTACAGGAGGAATGAACCCGTTCATTCCGACATTCATAAAAAAACGATATCCATGAATTCGCAGTTCCTACGGGCTGCCCTTTACGGCGCCTTTCTTCTTCTCTCCTCCTCTTTTTCCAGTAGCCCCGGGAAGGGGCTCGTCCAGAACCGTAGGTTCCGACCGAGGACGAGCGAGTGCCCGGAGCTCGGACGAAGGCCTACAGACATTAGCGGTTTGCAGGAATTGGGCTATATTTTCGGGAAGACCAATTCCTGCACATTACATTCCCAGGAAAAGACATTTAGCGTCGGCGGCAGGATCGTTGACGCCAAATCCGGACAGCCGATGGCCGGAGCCAGCGTATTCTGCCAGAATACCACCATCGGCACCTTGTCGAAAAGCGACGGCACATTTTCCATGCGCCTGGCCAATGGAGGTTACGACATGATCGTATCCTACACCGGCTATGAGACACGAAATATCCGCATCAACAAGGACCTCAAGGATAAGGACTCCCTCGTCATCGAGCTGAAAGAGGAGGATAAAAGCATGGAACAGGTGGTAGTGGCAGGCAGCGCGGAGGTAGCGGATGGCTGGGACAAGTATGGCCAGTTCTTTCTGGATAACTTCATCGGTACGACCCCCTTCGCGGCGCAGTGCACCCTGGAGAACAAGGATGCCCTGAAATTCTACTTTTATAAAAAAAGGAACAAGCTCCGGATCAAGGCGAAAGACCCCCTCGTCATCACGAACAACGCCCTGGGCTATAAGATAACATACCAGCTGGACTCATTTGTCTACGAGTACAACACCAATGTAAGCACCTATACTGGCTATCCTTTCTTCGAGGAATTGCAGGGCACGCCCGAGCAGCAGCAGACCTGGAAGAACAACAGGGATTACACGTATATGGGTTCCCGCCTTCATTTCATCCGGAGCTGGTACGACAGCACGCTGGCGGATGAAGGGTTTATACTGGAGACGGCGGATACGACGGGTAAAGGGAAAGTGACCACCCTCGATAACCCCTATGACTCTACCTTCTATTCCGTAGACAGCGGGGATGTAGTCATCAACCTGACGGGAAGACTGCGCGTCAGCTATACCAATGAACAGCCCAACAGGAAATACCTGCAGGAAAGAAAATTCCCGTTGAATACAAAGGTGCAGATATCCGCCCTGGATATCGTGAATGGTTTCGTCATCGAAGAGAATGGTTATTTCTACGATCAGACGGACGTGACCAATATGGGATATTGGTCCTGGAAAAAGCTGGCCGAGTTGCTACCTTATGACTACAATCCGGAGTGATCCTTTTTCGCTCGTCGCTCTGTCAGTCTCTGCAATTCTCCCACCGATGCCGGAGGCATCTGCCGGGCCTATGATGGGCGGCCTTTGGCCGCCGGCTGAGCTGTGCTCAGCCCATCACTTTTTTCCAAATCTCCGGTATCCGCTTGATCCATACGATCTCCCTTTTCTTCACGGCAGCATCCTCCGCGGGATAGCCAAAGTATACCTTGCCGGCCTCCAGTGAAGAAGGTACTCCGCTCTGCGCCAGCACCACCGCATTGTCTCCAATGCTCAGCGTCTTGCTGACCCCTACCTGCCCCCATAATATGACCCCGCTGCCGATGTCAACGGCGCCGGCAATACCGACCTGACCGGCAAATAAACAGTTTTTACCGGTGACAGTATCGTGCCCGATGTGTACGAGGTTGTCCATCTTGGTGCCCGCCCCGATACGGGTATCATGACTTACCCCCCTGTCGATGGTACAGTTGGCGCCTATTTCCACCCCATCCTCCAATACCACACGGCCGCAGCTTTCCATCTTCCTGTACCATAGCTCCCGGTCCTTTTTGGAATTGTAGTAAAAGGCATCCGAGCCGATGACAGTCCCGGACTGTATGATCACATGGTTGCCGATGACACAATGATCCAGGATAGCAACATGCGGATGAATAAAGCAATTGTCGCCGATGACGACATGATGGCCTATAAAAACGCCCGGGGCGATATACGTATTTTTACCGATGACCGCCGAGTCGCTGATCATCTTTTCGGCAGGCTCAAAAGGCCGGAAATGGCGGACGATCTTCAAATAAGCTTCAAAAGGCTGGTCTACCACCAGCAATGCCTTCCCTTCCGGGAGCTGATCTACGGCTTTGTTAATGATGATATAGCTGGCTGCCGAGTTGATACACTTATCATAGTATTTCGGATGGTCGACGAATACAAGGTCCCCCTTTTCTACCTTATGGATCTCGTTAATACCTGTTGCCTGGCCATTCACGTCGCCTGTAAGCCGCGCCCCCAGGAAGCTGGCGATCCATTGAACACTGACGGGAGAAGGAAATTTCATGCTCGAAAAGTTTGTGTGAAGTAATGTGCGGGAATTGCCGGATCCCTCTTTTGATCATCTATTCAGCTGCGAAGATACCGCCGGAAACAGGTGCGCCATCAGTCCGGAAATGCTCCCTTTTCCACAGGCCAAAAAAAAATGTGAATAAAATTTATGTGAAAATTTTTTTAGATAGAAAAAATTATTTTTAATATTGTGTAGGGAAATTTATTTCCCGGTACTTACTAACCCATCCATATATTCAGGTCCCGCCTTCCGGCGGGATCGTTTTTTATGGAAGCCTTCGGCGGAGCTGCTTCGACACGAGAGCTTCGCCCCTCGGGTACAGTCAGCGGAACCGCGTTCCCCTCTGCACCTTTCGGCGGGATGCCTGTTTTCCCTGGATCGTAGTTTCTTGATCATTTTTTGTCTTAATCGTCCAATACATCGTGCCGCTTTATTTTATCGTATACAAGCCTTTTAACGTACTGTCCCAGTTCACTTCTTCGGAAGGCAAGCCGGTCCTGAAAGATTTTTTTGCTGTGCCCAATGACGTGTATCCCGTTGGCCGCCTGGATTTCGACAGCGAAGGGCTTTTGCTCCTGACCAACGACAAACAGCTGAACCATCGCCTGCTGAACCCCAAATTCGCACATGAACGGGAATATTGGGTGCAGGTGGATGGAGCGATCGACGATGCCGCCCTGCAGATGCTTCGTTCGGGAGTAACGATCAACATCGATGGCAAACCCTATACCACCCGCCCATGCCGGGTAGAAAAATTCGATGACGCCCCGGAAGTACCCGAAAGGAACCCACCCATCCGTCACCGTGCTCATATTCCTACCAGTTGGATAAAAATGATCTTACAGGAAGGAAAGAACAGACAAGTGCGTAAAATGACGGCCAAAACAGGTTTTCCCACTTTGAGACTGATCCGCTATCGCATAGGTAAAGTGAGCCTGGATGGTATACATCCCGGCGGGATGCGGGAAATCACTAACTTTCCACTTTGAGCGGACAAAGTCCGCTGGCCGGATAGGCCCATCATAAGACGTGCACCGGGGATGGGATACATTTCGGAATAAACCATACCCGGTGCATACTGAGCGGACAAAGTCCGCTGGCCAAAGGGCCATCAACAATAAAAATCAATATTATGCTGAAATCAATGACCGGCTTCGGACGCGCAGAACAGGCAGTAGGAGACAAGACCTTCCAGGTAGATGTAAAATCCTTGAATGGCAAGCAGTTTGAATTGCAGTTGAAACTACCCGGCTTCCTGAAACCATTCGAATTCTCCATTCGCAAGCTGCTCTCCGAAAAGCTGGGCCGTGGCTCACTGGACTGTACCATCAGCTTGAAACAAACAGGGAACGCCAAGCCCGTTAGTATCAATACGGACCTTGCCAAGGCATATTACAATGCGCTGGCTGAACTTTCGAATGAGCTGAACCTGGACCCTTCCAATATCCTCAGCACCCTGGTAAAGCTGCCCGAAGTGATCACCCCTACCAGCGACACCCTCACAGACGAAGAGTGGCAGCAATTCGAAAAAGTGATCCTCATGGCCATCGACGACCTCAACGCCCACCGGCTCAATGAAGGCGCCTCCCTGGAAGAAGACCTCGTCCTGCGCATCGATAATATCCTCAAACACCAGGAAGAGGTCATCCGGCTGGAACCCCTCCGCCAGGTCAAGATCCGGGAAGGTCTCACCAAACTGCTGGACGAACAGGTAGGGAAGGAAAACTACGACGCCAACAGACTGGAGCAGGAATTGATCTATTACATCGAAAAGATAGACGTCAGCGAAGAGCAGGTCCGCCTGAAAAATCACTGCGATTATTTTAAGAACATCCTGCGCGAGCCCGAAGACAGCAAGGGTAAAAAGCTTTCCTTTATCCTCCAGGAAATAGGCCGTGAGATCAATACCACCGGCAGCAAAGCCTATGACTCCACCATTCAGAAATGCGTGGTATTGATGAAGGACGAGCTCGAAAAAGCAAAAGAGCAGGTGCTCAACGTGCTGTGATGGCTTTCAACCCCTAAACATTTGGTGTATATTTGTACAAATCGAATTTCATTGAAAAAGCCTCTTTTATTTCTTTTGGCCGCCGGCACCCTATTATGGTCGTCCTGTTCCCTCCCCTCGGATGTTTTTGAAAAGGATGTGGTCATCCCCGGACATCAATGGGCCAGCAGCTTTAAACCCCGTGTAGATTTTACCATCGCGGCCGCCGACACCGCAGGCCGTTACAATATTTACCTGGTGCTGCGGCATTCCGACGCCTATCTCTATAACAATATCTGGATCAGGGGGACGGTCCGGCAGCCGGGCGACAGCATTCCCAAAAGCCAGCGCTATGACCTTACCCTGGCTACCAATGACAAAGGCTGGCTGGGCAGCGGCATGGACGATATTTATGAACACCGGGTCCTGATACAGCCGGACACGAAATTTACAAAGCCCGGAACCTATTCTTTTACGCTGGAGCAAATAATGCGCGACGACCCCCTCCAACACGTACTGAACGTAGGGGTCCGCGTTGAAAAAGCCAAATGAACCTTTTTCGAAAAAAAAGACTGGCCGTCGCCATTACCGTCTACTGGGTACTCCTGGCCTATATCATCACAGGGCTGGTCTTTTGGTTCATCGAGCTCCAACGGAAGAACAGCCAGATGGCTGCTTATGAGATACAACAGCTGAAAAAGGATGAACCTATCTTCGAGTCCAGGTACAACGACATACAGGCAGAATTGCAACGCAAGACGGCGCAATACATCGGCGAGGGCAGCACCTTTCTCCTCCTCATCCTGATAGGCGCCCTCTTCGTATACCGGGAGGTCCGGCGTCAGATACGGCTCCAATTACAACAGCAGAACTTCATGATGGCCGTCACACACGAGCTGAAGACGCCGATCGCCGTCACCAAGCTCAACCTCGAAACGCTTATCAAACACCGCCTGGACGAACAAAAACAGCAAAGGATCCTGCAGGCCGCCCTGCAGGAGACGGGCCGGCTCGACACCCTCGCCAATAATATCCTCATCGCCTCACAGCTGGAGGGAGGGGATTATATCCGGGCCAAGGAAGAGCTGGATCTCTCCACACTGGTGCAACGCATCGTACAGGACCTTCGCCATCGATACCCCGACCGGAAATGGGTAGACATCATCGAGCCGGATTGCAGCCTGTCAGGAGACCCCTTGCTGCTGCAGATGCTGGTCAGCAATCTGGCGGAGAACGCCATTAAGTATTCTCCCCGTACAGGCGTCATCACCATTACGCTCAAGAAGGACAGGGGGCATATCCAGCTCGCCGTAAAGGACGAGGGCGCCGGCATACCGGACGACGAAAAGAAAAAGATCTTTGATAAATTCTATCGTACAGGCCAGGAGAAGACCCGCAGCACCCAGGGGACGGGCCTGGGCCTTTATCTCTGCCGTAAGATAGTCCGGGACCATAAGGCAACGATTAAAGTCACCGACAATTCCCCGGTTGGGAGTATTTTTACAGTAACGTTTTAACCGCCATGAGCTCGAAAATATCCATCCTGCTGGTAGAAGACGAAGAGAACCTTCACGAAGCCCTGAAGCTCAACCTGGAGCTGGAAGGCTACGAGATCACCTCCGCCTATGATGGCATGCAGGCTTTAAAAGCGGTACAGTCGGAATACTTCGACCTCATTATCCTGGATGTCATGCTCCCCGGCCTCGACGGCATCAATGTCACGGAAACCATCCGGGTCCAGAACAACGACGTCCCCATCCTGATCCTCAGCGCCCGGAATGCCAGCGCCGACAGAGTACTGGGACTGAAAAAAGGCGCCGACGACTACCTCACCAAACCGTTCAACCTGGAAGAGCTGCTCCTGCGCATACAAAAGCTTATCGAGAAGAATAAGAAAATGCAGGATAAGGATTCCGCAGGCGATGTCTATTCATTTGGCAAGAACACCATCGACTTCAAGGCGCAGGAGGCCGTCACCAAACAAGGGGAGCGTATACAGCTGAGTAAAAAGGAGGCCATGCTCCTGAAGCTCCTGATCGAGAACAGGAATGAAGTGGTCACCCGGGAAAAGATCCTGCAAGCCGTATGGGGCTATAATGTCTATCCCACCACCCGCACCATCGATAACTTCGTGCTCAACTTCCGTAAATATTTCGAGGAGGACAGCCGCAATCCCAAATATTTTCACTCCGTGAGAGGGGTGGGGTATAAGTATACCGAATAATCCACCGTGGCGGTCCCTGGTCAGGCCAGCTTCTTCATCACCGGCTCTGCCTGTCGCAGCAGCATCTGCATATTATACGCATCATAGGCGGGCGTATACAGGTTCATCTCGCATTCATTGAGGATATTTTCCAGGGAGAGGATGTCTTGCTTATCCCAGCCTTTCACATCCAGCTGGCGCGCGATATTCAGCTTATTCAGCTCGCTGGCGGGAAGCTCCAGCTTCCTGGACAAAGCCTTCCAGATGGCCCGGTTAAGCTCCCGGTAGAACCCCTTATAATCACCTTGCTCGAAAAGTTGGCGAACCTCCAGCAGGTAATCCACTGCCGGTACCGCCGCTGCCGCGGCGGCGGCAAGTGACTCGCGCGCCTTCTCCTCCGCGATCCTCTCCTCCTCCGCCCGCCGGGCCGCCTCCTCCTTTTGCGCCTGCTCCGCCTTTCTCAGACGTATATTCTGCCTCCACAGATACACGGCCAGCGCCGAAAGGATCAGGACAGCGAATATCCATTCCAGATGGTCCTGGATCAGCTGCTTCAGCGCACCGGGCGCCTGTACAGGTGCCGCAGCGGGAACCACCGTCCCCGAAGCGGGCCGTTTCTTCTTCGCCCCCGCCAAAACCTCGAAGTCTATCGGGCTTGTGCCCGCCGTCTTGTACGACTGGGAGACAGGATCGAAATAAGGGAAACTGATAGCAGGTATCACATAATGACCCGGGCCCCTGGGCGTAAAGACATAATCGAAGGCCTTTGTCCCGCTCATAGGAGCCACCGTCTTATTGATATCTTCCTTGGCGCTAGGGTCGAAAGCCTCGACACCGGCCGGCCATGGCACCTGGGGGGCCGTGATCACCGGCAGATTGCCCTTGCCCCGGATGACGACATGCAGGGTGGCTTCGTCCTGCGCCGAGATATTCCGATTGGCCAGCGATGCCTGGACGGTAAAGCTGCCTACCGCTCCGCTGAAGCCGGCGGGCTTGTTTTCTTCCGGCAACGGCTTGATGGTGATGGTCACCGGCTTGGTATTCAGCGTAACGTTCTCGTCGATCTCAGGACCCATGCTCTCATCATTCAGCTGATCGAAAAAGTCCTTCATGGGATCGCTGTTGTGACGCTGCTCCTGCTGCTTGGTTCCCTTGACAAAATGAACGGTATTTTCCACCTCCACGGGATCCAGGTCGATGGTCCCCGGCTGCAGTGGGATCAGCTGCGTCTTGCGGATAATGTGCACCGTATAGGCCTTGCCGTTGAGACGCTCGACAGAGGCGGCGTCCGAATTGGGGTCCACCATATCGTATACGCTGAATCCGTTGAGAGAAGGACGCTTCGTCACCTTCGACTCCGAGGCCAGCCGGGAATAAAGCTTATACGTGGCTACTATCGGCTCGCCCACATAACAGGTGGTCTTGTCTACCTGCACTCTTAGAAAGAGGCCCTTATGGATCTTGTCCTTTATATTTTCCCCCGGCTTGAGCACAATGTCTTTGTCTACATCCATCGGACTCCCCATCGCAAAAGGATCGGGCGGCCAGTTCATGTTAGGAAAAGCATTGGAAGGAAATGGATTGACCGGCTGACTGTTAGCCGACCCCCCGCCTGCACCCGTGGAGCTGGCGCTGACATTGATCGTCACCGAATTGGATTGCATGTGTTTGCCATCCACTACAGCCGACGCCCCGCCAATGGTGAATTTGCCCGTCTTGACGGGTTGCAGCACGAAAGAAAGGGATTTGTACTGGCTCATGTTGCCATTCACGATGCTCATCCCGCTGGATTGGATAGGCCCCTGTACGACCTGGAAGCCGGAGAACTCCGGTGGCGTCATCTGATCTATCTGCCGGGCATTTTCTACATAAAATTCGATCTGCAGATAATCTCCCCGGCCGATGGCCTTGCTATTGACAACGGTAGTGAATTTTACCTGGCCGGACACACCAAGACCCGTAATTAAGATGACCAGGACTAAAAATGTCCGGTAAACGAGTTTCTGCCTGATATAACTCGTTTCCCGAAAACCGCTAATGTCTGTCCTTCGGACGCCGAACCTGTGATTCGTCTTGATCGAACGTATACTTCTACCGATAACCAATGATTTTATGGATTTAATAAGGTCCATACCGAGCGGTGTAAAATTACATTTTGATCGCCAGCTAACGCTGCCCGGCAAGGGTTAAAACTCCGTTAAACCAGCCTCGCCGCCGCCGCTCAGACCGCCTTCGCCGCCGGCACGCCACTTTATCCGAACTCCGCCCTCCCCCGAAACCGCCCTTGGCAGGCAGTCCCCTAAAGGTCTCCCAATTGCGGCCGTAGCACAATGTCTTCCACCGTTGCCTGCGGTGACAGCCGGCTGGCCGCATAGATCATTTCCGCCACATCCCCCGCCTCCATGAGCCGCAGTGGATCCACACCGCTGGCAGCCCAGGAATCCGTATAGGCCGCCCCGGGATACAGGGCCGTCACCTTAATGCCATGCGACTTTAGCTCTTCCCGCAGATTGGCCGAAAAACCCGCCAAAGCATATTTGCTGATGCTATACGAGCCGCCATTGGGATAGGCTTTTAACGAGGCGATCGAGCACATATTGAAAATATGCCCTTTTTTACGCCGGATCATCGACGGCAGCAGCGCACGGGTGAGATGATATGCGCTGTAAAGATTGACCTCCATCGTCTTTTCCAATACCCCATCCTTTTCATCGGAGACATTCCCGGGAATGAACTGGCCCGCATTGTTGACCAGGACATCCACATCGGCGCCCTGATCGAGGACCCAGCGGCCGCACTGAAGGACCTGCTGCTTGTCACCCAGGTCAAAAGCCTTCGACCGGACATGGATGGCGGGATATTTCTCCCGCAGCTCGTCCGCCGTTCGCCGCAGCGCATCCGCATTGCGGGATATAAGATATAGCTGGTAGCCGCCGCCGCCAAATTTTTCCGCAATAGCCTTGCCCAGGCCCCTGGAGGCGCCGGTGATGATACAATTCATAATTCGTAAATTTGCGCCTTTGATAATCAAATGTCGGCCCCCGGCCGGTCCATCACTATGCAATATAGGCACCTTTTTTTCGACCTGGACCACACACTATGGGATTTTGAAGCCAATAGCCGGCTGACCCTGCAAGAGCTCTACCATGCCCTCGACCTCGCCGGCAAAGGAGTGCACGACTTCGACGTGTTCCATAAATGTTATATCATACATAACGACAAGCTGTGGGAGCGCTATCGGAATGGTTATATCAAGGTCGACGAGCTCCGATGGAAAAGGATGTGGCTTACGCTGCTGGATTTTAAAATAGGCGACGTCGGGCTGGCCCGCGAGATGGATGTCCGGTTCCTGGACGCCCTACCCACCCGGAAGCTGCTCTTCCCGGATACGATAGAAGTGCTGGATTATCTCCGTGATAAGAAGTATGTCCTGCACCTGATCACCAATGGATTTGAAAAAACACAGCACAGCAAGCTGCATCATTCGGGGCTGACCGGCTATTTTACGGAAGTGATCACGTCGGAAGGCTGTAACAGCCTCAAGCCGCATAAGGAGATCTTCGAATATGCCTTGCAGAGAGCCGGCGCTGCCAGGCCGGAAAGTATCATGTTGGGGGATAATATCGAGGCGGACATACAGGGAGCCATGAATGCAGGCATCGACCAGGTATATGTCAATCACCTGGACCTGGAGCCGGCTGTACGGCCTACCTATACCGTACGTTCGTTAATTGAATTAAAAAAGATATTTTGATAAACCCTCTTTAAACCATTGTTAAACAAGCATCAAAGTTTGTTCTCAGAGACCGTTCCACGCTGATTCGTGGAACAGCTATTAACATTGTCAACAAATTACATTTCTAGTAAATTTTCTTTTTTGTAAATTTGTTATTGAATCTGAAAC